>JBGSIP010000536.1:0-4861 GCA_041742495.1 Planctomycetaceae bacterium | reverse complement strand
ATCGGGACGTTTATCGCGTTCACGCCGACGGTTGGCGTGCAGATGCTGCTGGTGTTTGCATTGGCGGCAGTGACCCGGCGCTGGTTTCGGTTCAATGAAGTGGTCGCCGCGCTGGCGGTGTACATCACCAACCCCGTGACAAACGTGCCGATTTTCTGGATGAACTACCAGGTCGGAGCCCTGCTGACCGGTTCTGCACTGACGATGCAGGAGATTTCGGAACGGCTGGTCAATTTGTCCTCCACCGGCTGGTGGGATGGCACGATGGGGCTGTTCGCCCTGCTGGGCTGGACCTTTCTGTATGGCAGCCTCATCGTCGCGACTGTGTGTGGCATCGCTGCGTATCCGCTGGCGTACTGGATCACTCATCGAGTCCAGCGTGGGCAATACATCGTGACGCGAGCGACCGTCTGCCAGACCGCCAACGCAGCCTAACCGCGATTTCAACGGCAGTGCCACTGCCGAGTGCGCGCTGCGTCATCGTCCGGGATGCTACCAGTACTTTTCGAAGTGGATGTTCCCCGGAACGCGGGCATGATCGAGTCGGAAGCCCTGCTCGACCAGTCGCTGTACGACACCCACGGGTTCCGGGAAGACTTCCTGTCCGGCGTCGTTCTTCTCCGGCAGACCAATCATGGACGGGTTGCCGCACAGGAAAACGTGCGTGTGCACCGGATCGGGCACCCAACCCAGCAGTCGTGGCAGGCTCCCGGTTTCGATGAGATCCTGCAGATACTGCTTGCCAACATAGTCGGGCTGGGTCGCATCCAGGTTGCGCGGCTCGCGCGTGGTGAGTAACCGATAGACATAGTTGGGATACAGTTCCGACAGCCGGGCCTGCTCGGCCTGATAGGCGGCGTCGGCGGCCAGGCGCACACAGGTGAGGCTGGCGATCTGTCCGCGATGCCCGCGTGAGAGAAGTTCGGCTGCCATTGCGTTGTGCGGCGCTTCCCCGGTGCCGGTGGCGGCAAAAATGACGTTGTCGCCGGATTGGATCGGCGCGAGCGTGTAGTGGCCCACTGGCTTGCGGCCAATGTGCAGCCGGTCGCCGGCCTGCAGGGCAAACAGGCGGGGCGTGAGGGGGGGGTGCTCGTCGTCGTCACGCGGCACCAGCGTGATGTAGAACTCCAGGAAACGGGTGTCGTGGCAGGGCCACAATTCCCCCGCGGCGTTGATCAGCGGGCAGGCGATGGAATATGCCCGACGAATGATCTGCGGCCGCGGATGACGTTCACCACCATCAAACCGCTGCGCCCAGCTCCCCAGTCCGAGCGTGACGTATTGTCCGGGCTCGTACGGTGGCACGCCGGAATCGGGAAGTACTCGCAGCACCATCAACTGGCTGTGTATGAGCCGCTTGTCGACCACGGAGCCGTTGTAAAACTTCTGGATCAACGCTTCCGGAGTCGCATCGGAGCTGACTTCGCTGGTCATGCCGGTGAGTCCAAATCGAGTGCGCAGTTCCGGAAGGGAACCAGACGCGAAGAACGGCACTGCGCAGCGGACACGTCGCCGGCGGCGAGTGACCGGATCTCGAACTGCACAAGACCGGGGAGAGGGATGATCGGAACATCATGCCAGCCACCGGCGGGCGGTTCAATTGCGGCCGCGGGGAAACCAGCAATTTCAGTCGACCGGCCAAATACGTCCCGTTCAACCGCCCGGGCGGATCAGATACACCTGCAGCGAACGCGCTCCGTGAGCGCCGATCACCAGCGACTGTTCGATATCTGCGGTTTTCGAAGGCCCGGAAATGAACACGCCGAACTCTGGCCCATCAAATTTCACGCGTGAATAGCCTTCGTGCAGGTTGTGAACTACGTCACCCGACGGGACCACTATGGCGAGGTGTTGCGTGATCATGGCCACGCTGCGATGCACGAGCGGAGCGCCGCGCACCCATACTGCCGCGTTCTCGGCGACGGCAAAATCGCCGGGAATCACCGCCAGATCGATCCCGGCCAACTGATGGGGATCGGTGATTGTGGCGGGTGGCACGTTGCCCACGTCGACACCCGTGACGACCGAGTAAACCTGCCGGGCCGCACGAAACGCGGCACTCTCGCGGATTTCCCGACCTGCGGTTGCCAAGTCGGGTACGACCTTCAACTCGCCACCGACTCCCGCCAGAACCGTTCCAAACTGCGCGACGGGATCGGCAAAGGTGATGCCCGCCAGGAAGGGAGAGGGATGGACATGGGCGGGCAACTCTTGCCGGCGAATGGCCTGCAGAATCTGGGCTCGGGACGACATCAGCGTGTTCCTCCACCCACAGTGGTCACTGCCGCAGCCTCGTCACTGGCTGGGCTGGAGAGAGCAACGCTCGCCAACCGGGCAGATGTGACGGCCGCCTTGGCGGGGGCCACCGAGGAATCGCCGCCGCGACGGGATCGCTCGGCATAGAGTTCGCGGAAGCTCTTGGCGGGCATCGGCGGTAGTTCTCGCTGCCGACCCCAGGGATTCAACGTGTGCTGGTAGACTAAAAACCGCGGGACCCACGGCACCATGGTGCGTCCCACCTTGCCAGCCAGCGCAAAGAGCCACGGCCGGCTCATCAGCGCCGAGGCAAAGTACATGCCCCAGCGTTTCGGTTTGGCCAGCAGCCCCTTCACAACCAGCTTGCTGCGCCACACATACAACTGGTGATGCAGATCGATCTTCACCGGGCAGACGTCGGTGCAGGACCCGCAGAGTGTGCAGGCATGCGGCAGGGAGGAATACTGCTTGGGATCGCGCGAGGGGGCGAGAATGGAACCGATTGGTCCGGGAACTGCCGTTGAATAGCTGTGTCCGCCGCTGCGGCGATACACGGGGCAAGTATTCATGCAGGCCCCGCAACGAATGCACTTGAGCGAGTTGCGAATGTCGGGGTCCGCGAGCAGATCGCTGCGGCCGTTGTCGACAATCACAATGTGCAATTCGCTGTTGGCATCGCGCGGGCCGTGAAAGTGCGACGTGTACGTCGTCACTGGCTGCCCCGTCGCCGAGCGTGCCAGCAGTCGGATGAAGACGCCCAGATCCTGCAGCGTGGGGACCAGTTTCTCCAGCCCCATACAGGCAATGTGCACCCGCGGCAGCGAGACGCCCAGGTCGGCGTTGCCTTCGTTGGTGCAAATGACGATGCCACCCGTCTCGGCAATGGCAAAATTGACCCCGGTAATGCCGACTTCTCCAGCGAGGAATTTTTCCCGCAGGTGGCCGCGGGCGGCTTCCGTCAGATAGGCGGGATCACTGGCCCCGGCCTGCGTGCCCAGATGCTCATGAAAACAGTCGCCAACTTCTTCCTTGCGGATGTGAATGGCGGGTAACACGATGTGACTGGGGGCCTCCTGGCGGAACTGCACGATGCGTTCCCCCAGATCGGTGTCGACCACCTCGATGCCCTGCCGTTCCAGAAACGGGTTGAGATGGCATTCCTCGGTCAGCATCGACTTGCTTTTAACAATCTTGGTGGCCTGATTGGCCCGCAGAATCTGCAGCACAATTTCGTTGTGCTCAGCGGCATCTTTGGCCCAATGTACGCGGGCCCCCATGGCCAGCGCCTGACGCTCGAACTGCTCCAGCAGATCGGCGAGATTGCAGAGCACGTAGTTTTTGATGTCGGAGGCCTGCTCGCGGAGTGCTTCCCATTCGGGCAGCGACTGCGCCTGCTTGTCGCGCTTGGCGCGGACAAACCACAGTGCGGCATCATGCCAGTGGGTGCGTTCTTTATCGGCCACAAAACGGGCGGCCGCCTCCGGATGCTTTTCGAGAATCGGCAAGCTGACGGTCATGAATCAGTTCCTCGCGCTGGCGGCGTGAGCGTGTGGCTGACGCCCGGCCAGAATTTGAGCAATGTGCAGCACCTGCATGGGATGCCGGTTCCGCAGCAGCAGACCTTGCATGTGCATCAGGCACGACATGTCCCCCGCGGTCATCACTTCCACGCCCGCCTGTTCGTGATCGTGAATGCGGTCGTGTCCCATCATGCAGGAAACGGCTTCTTCGGAAACAGCGAATGTTCCGCCAAAGCCACAGCATTCGTCGGGTCGTGCCAAAGTGGCCAGCCGCAGTTCGGGAACCCGCTCAAGCAGTTGCCGGGCCAGGTTGAATTCAGGCACCTGTTGCTCGGTCGATTTGCCTAGCCGCAACTCACGCAAGCCGTGACAACTGCTGTGCAGGCCAACGGAATATGGAAACGCGACCTTCCGCGGCGGCAGTTCCACCACCTGGGTCAGGAACTGGCAGAGTTCAAACGTCTTGTGTGTCAACTCGTGGTAGGCGGGAGTCTCTTCCACCAGGCCGTGGTAATGATTGACCACCATGCTGGTGCAGCTACCCGACGGACACACGACGTAGTCGTAAGGGGAGAACAGTTCCACAAACCGGCGGGCCAGCGGCTTGGCGTCGTCCAGACAGCCGGTGTTGGCCATTGGCTGGCCACAGCAGGTCTGGCCGGCGGGGAAGTCAACCTGACAACCGCATTCTTCGAGCAGTTCCAACGTGGCCAGTCCGACGTCCGGATACAACTGGTCGACGTAGCAGGGAATAAACAGGCCAACGCGCATCATAGGGGCGGTCAATCGTAGGCAAACGTAAGCCATGCCCGGTAGATGCGGGGTCTGCCGAGGCGAAGGAGAAGGTGTCTGGTTCCGATGAGCCCTGCTGCTGCCGAGGCAGCCAACTGATTATGGGCGGCGTTGCGGCGAAATTCGACCCCTGGAGAAACGCGAAACGGCGATTCCACACTTGGCGGGCTACCCGAACCGCCCTGACGGCACATTCGGCAGCGCGGAAGCAGCGGGGCAGGAGAGCGGTCGGGGCGTTCCGCCGCGGGCAGGATCGGCGGCGAGCGTTCTTGACGCCGGAAAAATCTCCACCC
>JBGSIP010000535.1:0-9758 GCA_041742495.1 Planctomycetaceae bacterium | reverse complement strand
AGGCCCCGCGCGGAAAGGTCCTCGATGAGCGCCGAGTATCCTTGGTCGTACATCGGACACACGATGTCACGCATGCCGGCAATCGAGGTAAAAGGCTTGGACCCGTGAATGTCCCACGTGATTTCGTCAAACACGGTGAGGAACGAATTGACGGTCACAAACCGCACGCCGTTCTCGACCAGTCTCCGCGCCAGCAGGCAGCACTGCCCAAACCGATTCATACCGTAACGCTCACGCACGGCGTCTGGTTCGCGCGACAGGTCGAAGGCTTCGCGCGCCTTGGGGCTGTTCATCAGGCGAAAGGCCGATTGAAAGTTCTCGTCCATCAAGGCGGCCGATTCGGACGCTTCCAGTGATGACAATGTCTGCTCGACCACGCTGCGCAACTTGCGGCGGCGGTCCATGCGGACATCGGTGATGGTGGCGGGCGGCAGCAGATCGGGCACCTGGAAATTGGGCTTTGAGGGATCGGCATTCAAGGCAAATGGATCGTGGGCCTTGCCCAGGAACCCGGCCGCCTGGCCATTGGGCAAATTCCCCCCGCCGCGGCCCATCAGTTCGGGCAGCACGACGAAGGGGGGCAAATCGCTGCGTCGACCTTGCAGATAGCTGACCACAGAACCGACATGCGGCGTGTTCACCCCGCCCGAAAACTGCCGTCCGGTCTGCAACATCTGCCAGCCGCTGTCATGGACGGCCGCCCCGCGATGATGGCAACTGCGCACCAGCGAGAACTTGTCGGCAATCTGGGCGTGCCGCGGCAGAATCTCAGAGATCTGGATGCCATCGGCCACCGTCGCAATCGGCTGAAACGGCCCGCGGACCTCAGCCGCAGCCTGCGGCTTCATGTCAAACAGGTCGAGCTGGCTGGGGGCCCCGAGGTTAAAAATCATGATGCACGACTTTTCGTCGTGTCCGCTGCGCACGGCCCCCGCAGCGCGAGCCGCCATGTACTGCGGCAGCGTTAACCCAATCGCTCCCAGCATGCCGACCTGCAGAAAATCCCGTCGCGTCGCTCCGCTGCAAGTTTGCGTTTTTCCCCGTCCCGTCAGTCTGAGCATGAAATTCGCCTTAAGCTGCGGCCCACGTGAAGCAGAGATCGAAAAGCAAGTGTGAATGTATTGTTCCCGTCGAGGGGGGGGATTGTCTTGTAGTCTTGCTTTTGTTTTTGGTATTTTCGCCGCATGACGAATGTCGGTTCGAGCGCGCTCTCCGGCCCTGACCTGCCGGCCCCCTGTGACCTGAGGTCGTTGCGCCCGCTGTTTGACGATTTGCCAGAGGTCTACTTTTTCGCCAAGAATCGCGAGCACCGGTACATCGCCGCCAATCGCGCCTTGTGGCTGCTGCACGGCTGTCGTTCGGAAAGTGACATGCTGGGCCGCACGGATCACGACTTTCATCCGCGGCAGCTCGCCGATTTGTACGTGCACGAAGACGAAGTGGTGCTGCGTCAAGGGCAGCCGTTGCGAAACCAGATGTGGCTGGTCCCCGGCGCAGACGGACTCCCTCGCTGGTACCGCTCCACCAAAACCTCGATTGTCGCGGCCGACGGCATCACTGCGGCCGGCATCGCGGGCGTGATGCGGCCGCACGATCAGTCGGGCGATCTCACGCTGGAAGAGAACCGCCTGCTGGCCGCCTGCCACTACGTGCTGGAAGGCTACAGCGGCAGTGTGTCTGTGGAGGAGATGGCCCGCTGCGTGAAACTGTCGGTCAGCCAGTTGCAGCGGGAATTCAAACGTCTCTTTCGCACGACGCCGCGCGATTACATTGCCTTTGTCCGCCTGCAGGCGGCCCGTCATCGACTGGAGCGCACCAGCGACTCGGTCGGCAGGATCGCGCTGGCCTGCGGCTTTTACGATCAGAGTTTTCTCACCAAACGGTTTCGTGCGGCCCTCGGAATGACCCCGCTGGAATATCGCCGCCGCTTTGGTCGTTGAGCAGGCGCCAGATGTTGCCGCACGGATTCGTGCGGCGGCACGCGTTCGTGGTCTCCGGTGCGCTGGCACTTTGGTGAGCCGGGTCCGAGAATCGTCCCGGCGGTCACTCGCCCGATGCACTGGCAGGGGAATTCCAACCGCGTGACTCAGGATTCGAGACCATGAAGGTACCAACTGCCGCGGGTTCGCGAGGGACCGTTTGCGTCTTTGGAGGCTCGCGAGCCGGGCATTCCGAGCAATACGCGGCCGCCGCTCGGCAATTGGGGCAAGTCCTCGTCGCGGAACACCTGACCGCCGTTTATGGTGGCGGGCACGTCGGCATGATGGGGCATCTGGCCGACGCCATGCTGGCTGCCGGGGGACATGTGATCGGCATCATTCCCGATTTCATGATCGCCCGCGAATTGCAGCATCCCGGGGTTGCCGACATGCGCGTGGTGACTTCGATGCACGAGCGGAAGGCGCTCATGAGCGATCTGGCCGATGCGTACATCGCCATGCCCGGCGGACTCGGCACGTGGGAAGAGTTGCTGGAAGTGATGACCTGGGCGCAACTTGACCTGCACCGCAAACCGATGGGGCTGCTCAACACTGGCGGGTTCTATGACCCCTTGCTGCAACTCTTCCGACAATCTCACGAAAGCGGCTTCGTCGATGCGACGGATCTGGACAAACTCCACGTGGCACCCGACGCACCGTTGCTGGTGGAATTCCTGGTGTCGAATCTGAAGTGACACGCCGCCACCAGTTCTTCACCGAACGAAGGCTCAGGTCACCAGCGTGTGACCTCAACGGGTGCTCGCTCACACTTCGGTCGCGGAACTGGGCCAAGGTGGCTCAAAAAAATAAGGACCAGCCGCGCCCGCAGGCAAGGCTGGTCCCCGCAATCACTGGTTCTGTCGCACACCGTCTGAAGCAGACCTGCTCGTGGTTCACTACCAATGGCCCGCAGTCGCTGACACCGGTTTTCTGGCGAGCCGACAGGGGACTGCAGGCGGCCGATCGATCTCACCACCTGCCTTGCGATGGACCGTCAACTATTGTTGCAGTTCCACATTCCAGTAGGCCTCGCTAAGGAAGCGTGACCAACTGGAAATGTGCGGCACGGGTGTCGCGAACAAGCGGGTCCAGTTGGGACGAACGGGCGGCTTTCGCAATTGCATGTTGGCTTCGTCCGGCGTGCGGTTCCCCTTGCGGGTATTGCAGCGGATACAGGCCAGCACACAGTTCTCCCACGTGGACAAGCCGCCGCGGGAACGGGGCATCACGTGGTCAATCGTCAGTTCAGCCGTCTTGGGCTTCTTGGCACAGTATTGACACTGGTAGTGGTCACGACGGAACAAGTTGCGCCGACTGAACGTCACCACCTGTGTCGGCACGCGATCGTACTTCTGCAGCACAATCACTTCTGGCACACACAGGTTGTAATGCACCGTGCGAATGAACGGTGCGTCGTCGCTGGGGCGCAACTGCGACCAGTCTTCCCACGTATACAGCGAGAAGTCATGTGGATCGACCGCCTTGGCGGAACCGTTCCAAAGCATGATGAGACACCGCGCCGCGGACGCGATGCGCACCGGCTGCCAGTTACGGTTCAGCACCAGCGTGGGCCGATTCAGCCCGCTGGTCCCGCCGAACGAATCAAGTTCGTCATCGGCCATCGACTCCAATCCAGCAGTCATGACGTCTTTGCCCTCTCGTGCGAAACCGATCCATCCAGCCGCCGGAGCCTGCTAAACCGCCACGCGGTCAGCACCCGCCGTCGCCAGAGTCTCCTGAATGACCTCGACCACGCGTCGGGTCCCGTTGTTCTTCAGACACGTCTTTTCGAGTCCCGTTCGGAAATCTCCCAGTCGCTGGAGAAAGTTCGTCACGTGGCTCCCGGTCATATCCTCCAGTGGTACGAAATCTCCACAGCCCATCTGGCGTAGAAAGTGTGAGTTCATCAATTGCTCATAATGCGACGTTTCCGGAATGGCGAGTGCCGGTTTGCCCAGAAACGTACACTCGCCCAGCAGTTGATTGCCGGCTGCACAGACCACCGCCCGGCAACCCGCCAGATCCCGTACAAACGCATCGGGATCAATCGCGTGGAATGACAGTCCCCCTTCCGCCGGCCGGGCGCCCACGCCGTACACCTTGATGCGCTCGCGCGTGCTGCCCAGCGAAGCAATCACGTCCGGCGGCGTGTTTTTGCGGAGATACGAAAGGATGTAGTCCCCTTCGTCCAGCGTGGCATCGCGGACTTCCGGGCGAACCAGTGGTCCAACGAGCACGGTCTCCTCAAAGCCGGGGCGGGTCGTCGCGGGAAAAAAGCTGGAGACAACCGTCGCAGCCTGGCCGCTGTAATGCGCCCGCACAACCAGCCCCATCGACCACGCGTGCATTCGCAGCGTGAGGGGTAGCGTGGAGAGGTCGCAGGCCACCAGAAAATGCTGATGGGTCACGCTGACGAATGGGATGCCCAGTCGCTGTGCCGCACGCGGCAGTGCGGGATCAAAATCGGTCACGACGAGATCGGGAGGATTCTGACGCATCCGTTCGGTCAAATCGTCGACGACCTGGCCTAGCGTGCTCCCCAGATAGCGCAAGCCCTCGTAGACCGACCTGGCCAGATGCAACCGGCCGTTCACATAGTGGAACAACAGGCCTGGAATTTCGACGACTTCAACATCGCTGGCCTGCGCGTAGATCGGGGCCAGAAACTGATAGGCATCGGCGGGAGCAAACAGCGTCACCTGATTCCGGCCGCGCAACTCTTCGACAATAGTTCTCATGCGGGTCGCGTGACCCCTGCCTTCGCCGGACATGCTGCAATAAATGCTCGCCATATCGTCGCGAATCCCGCAGTGAAAGGACTATTGCCTCAGTGGCACGGAGCCTGCCACATCCGTGTGTTCAGCAGTCGCTGCCTGCTGTCCGGTGTGGTTGCCCGCCAGGCTGGCGAGAGGCGACCCCGCTGGATGCAGTGGCTTGCGGCCATGAAACCAGTAGTAGGGGACCTTCGCCAGCGGGATGAACGGCACACTGCCGGACGACTCAAAGTACTGCTGGGTCTCGAATCGCCGCTTTAGGTATGGCACATGATCCGGGCTCAGAAAGACATTGTCGATGGCAAACCACGTGGGCCACAGAGTGCGGGTCGACCAGCGGTGACGCCGCTGCTGCTCTCCCACCCATTTCCGCGACACAAAAAAGTCGACCACTCCGATCATTCCGCCCGGCTTCAACAGATTGTACGCGTGGTCCACTGCCGCGAACCAATCGGGAATCATGGTCAGCGAATACGAGAACGTGACGAGGTCGACGGTCCCGGGACCGCCGGGCGGCAGAAACTGGGTCGCGTCGGCGTGAACGGGTTCCACATTCGTCCAGCCTCGCTTGGCCACGCGCTGTTGTGCGACTTCCAGCAGTGAACCGCACAGGTCCACCTGATAAACACGGCCGAATTCTCCCAGTCGCGTGCTCAGGTGCTCGGCGTTCTCTCCCGTGCCGCTCCCCAGGTCGACCCAGGTTCCCCCCGGAGTCACCGGCAGCGCGCCGAACATTTCTTCGCGGCCATGCAGCAGCTTTTTGCGAAACCCGTCGTAGTCGTCCGCCTGCCCCTTGTAAAAGCTGTCCAGCCGTTCTTCATGCGTGCCACCTGAGATGCGATGCATCGTCATGTGCCACAGAACTTTGAGCGAGTTGTACTTGGCGGGACTGGTCGACATGACTCTTCACAGATCAGAAACGTGGAGCTGGCCGCACACCATTGGTCTGGCTGTACGCGACACCAATCAGTTTTTTCGCGGAGCCAGATCGGCAATATAGAAGCTGCCGTACGTGTGCACGCGATCCTTCACGTGCAGTTCCTTGGCCAGTTCGGTGTTGTAGGTCAGCAGTTGGCCCAGCGTGGTGGTCTCGCCGTCACGCTGAACGGAAATCGGGTCGACAAACCGGACCGACGTCCCCGCCGAGCGCCAGAGAATGCGTGTCTGAGGCGCGGCGCGGTCCACAATGGCCTGCCATTCCGCCGCGAGGATCTTCGGCTTGACTTCTGCCAGCCAGTCCATGTGATCCAGCAGGATGTACCGCGAAATACTGGATTTGGTCCCGTTGAGAAAATCGAGAATGGTGTTGGTGTGGGTGGTGACTTTGTCGACGGCACCTGCCTTCAGCTTGGCAAATCCTTCGGGAGTGACGTACGTGGGACAACACTCGGGGGTGTATTCGCCGGTGAGATACACGCGGTAGAAGTAATTGTCCGACAGCGGCAGTTGCGTGCAGACGATGTCGATGCTGTCGATCACAAACTGCAGGATGCCGCCGGGATATTGCTGGTCCAGCTGGCGTCGCTGCGAGCGGGGCACGCCGAGCATCGCCAGCGTGGTGTCGCGCTTCATGGCCCACTTCAGGAATGACGTCCACAGCGTCTTTTTGAGGTGGTGCTTCTCGTAGATTTCTCGCTGTTGCTCGACAGAGGTCGCGGCCAGCAGTTCATTCACGGCCGGGCGGATTTTTTTGACCCGGTCGATGTAGATATTGATCAGCCAGGCAAACATCCCCGACGTGCCATAGAAGAAAAAGCTCGGCCGGCGCCCCTTGCCTGAGAAGAACCGCTTGCGCGAATCCCAGAAGGAGCGGGCCGAGGGGCTCAACTGCGGGCGCAGCTTGGTCTTGTACACTTCCGCGTAGTTTTCGAGCCGGCCCCGGCCGAACATCGAGAAGAAGTCGTCGTATTCCAGTGCCCGTACGGCGGCCTGCTTGAGTTCCAGCAGGGCATTCTGCTTGGGATTGACGTCCACCGCATACACGTGCTGGCAGCCCTTGATGGCGTAGTCGAGCGCGTTGCAACCGGCGGACGTGATCACCAGCACGGTGTCGTCCGGCGTCAGTTCCAGCGCCACGTGATCCAGCCGCGGATCTTCCCAGCAGGTGTTGTAAACCAGGTTGCTGCGATGCACGAGGTTGAACCAGGCCTTGCTGACATGATCGAGCCCCAGTCGGGAGCGACGACGACGCGGTGCCGGTTCAACGTAGTCGGCGGCCGAAGGCTGGCTGGTATGCATCAGGCAGATTCCTGCAAACGGCGACGTCGGCACCCCCACTCGAGGGAGGCAGTACGTCCTGCGTCGCGACGGCGAACCCGACCTGCGACTGCAATCTGTCCGCAGAAGATGCCTTCTCCGGGGCGCGAAGGAAATTCCTCGCGGGATCTGCTGCACCTGCCTGTGGCTCGATTAGCCACCCGCAGTGCGGCAGACATCAGTGATTGACAGCCATGGACTGGGTTCGCTGTCGTGACCGTGGGAGAGTCGGATTCGGTTCGGACAGCGGGGGAGTCGGTGGAGAGTACAGCGCCTGAATCGGAGCCTGGCAGACGCTCAATCGCCAGTCTCTGGCGACCTGCAAAACGAGCGTTCCGTCTGACAGCTCTCCCATCCACGAGCAATGTTCCACCCAGTCACCCACATTACAATAGGCTTGGGACCCCTGCGCCTCAATCATCGGGGCATGTATGTGGCCACAAATCAGGATGTCGTCACCGGTTCCGGCCAGATACCCAGTCGCTCGGGCCCGGAAGTTCCGCCCAAACTCCCGCAGTGGCCGCACCTTGCGCTGCACAGCGGCTGACACGCAGTTCCGCTGGGGCTGAAAGGGACGAAGCCACCGGTTGGCCCGTAGAATATGGTCGTAAATCACGCTGGTACAACGAGATATCGCGCCTCGCCGACACTCGTGATGGTCGAACTGGTCACCGTGCAGCACCCGCACCCGCTGACCGGCCGCCGTCACGTGCACAAATTCGTCTTCAATGCGGACGCGGGGGCTGATCAGCGATTTGAACTGCTGCCACCAGGGGGCCCGCAGAAACTCATCGTGGTTGCCCGGCGTGTAGCACACCTGCGTGCCGGCACTCGCCATCTCTTCGAGCTGCTGCAGGATGGCGGAATAGACGGGGGGCCAACGCCACTTTGCCGCCAGGGCCCGTCCATCGATGAAGTCCCCCGCCAGATACAGCCACTGGGGAGAAATTAGCGTCAGGAATTCCAGGAATTCCTCGGCGTGACAGTGCGGCGATCCCAAATGCACGTCACTCACAAACACCGTGCGATAGGCGTTCAACAGCGAGCGACCTGAACCATCAGCCAGCGTGTGTACCGGTGGCATGCCTGCTTCCTTGGGCGATCGTGCATCCATTCGTGGACAGCCCGACGTGTTTCCCGTGCCAGCAACAAACAATTCCCTGCTGAGTCATCCGCAGGAATCCTGCCGGCAGATCGATCGCGTCAGCCTGTTGCAATCCTTCATCGGCGAGATTGAAATTCAGTTGTATCAAGACTTTGCGCGAAGCCAGTGAAGAGTTTGTGAACCCCTGCAAAATGCTGGCTGCCAGCCCGCCTGTATCGAAGTGCACACCACGCCGCTATAGTGCCGGACGCCTGTTTGTGGCCGGCTGAACCGTGTCGAACCGCTGGCAACCGCTTGGTCATATTTCCCGACTGAAGTGCGCGACTGATGCCTCTTGTGGACTGCGATGTAGACCGGCACGCCGACGCGATTCTGGCGATCTTCAACTTCGAAATTCGCCACTCGGCCTCAGTGTATGACTACGAGCCGCGCACGCTCGCAGCGATGCAAGCGTGGTTTCAGTTGCGACAGACGCATCGCTGCCCCGTGCTCGGCTGGGAAGACGAAGCCGGGACTCTGCTGGGCTTTGCCACCTATGGCCCGTTTCGCCCGCAGCCCGGCTATAAATACACCGTCGAACATTCGGTGTATGTGCACCCCGACCATCGCCGGCAAGGGCTGGCGCGGAAGTTGTTACCAGCCCTGATCGAGCGGGCCGTGGCCGACGATCGCCATGTCCTCATCGGCGTGATTGATGCCCACAATGCGGCCAGCATTGCGCTGCATGAATCGTTGGGGTTCGTCCTGGTCGGGTCGCTGCCGGAAACGGGCTTCAAGTTCGGCCGCTGGCAGACAGCCGTGCTGTATCAACTGACGCTGCTTGGTCCGGCAGCCCCCTGCGACGGGAATCCGTGACCGACCCGTGCGCAGGATGACCTGCGCTGGCGAGTTGCGTGCAGGGTGGCTGCAGCATGGCTCGTTTTGCGCTCGCGCGACACTCTGTGTGGGCTGGCGAGCACTCTTGGCAGGCGGCGGGAAAAGTCGAGTAGACCGTTTCAGGAGCCGGCTGGTGTGGCGTGAATGGCTGCGATTTCCACGGCGGTGAGCGGGCGCATCCGAATCTGCCGGAACGCGCCCGTGGTGCGATATGTGGCGATGCCCATCGGCCGACAGGGTTCCATCTCAATCCGGATATCGATCTTGCGATCGCGAATGTCCACATTCACCAGCGTCTCGGCCGGCTTGCCATCGTCCTCCACTGCATCCACGATGGCGACGATGCGTGCCTGGGTCACCTGCAGGCGGACTGTGTACCAAACGCCGGGCTGAAAGCCGTAGTAGCCGGTCGTCTCGTTCTCAGAGGCATCCATGCCGTCGAGGGTCGAAAGTCCCGTCGTGCCGCCCCCCCATCCGCCGAGCACCAGCGAGCAACTGTCGTCCCGCACGGGAAACGTCAGGCCACAGAAAAAGTCCGACCCGGCGACCCGCTGTCCGACCAGTTCCAGTTCGTAGTCGATGTGCGGCGTTTGTGGCTGATAGACAATGCCCGCCATGGGTGTGCCGGTGTTGATCACCAGTTGTCCGTCCCGGACGACCATCGGCTCGGCCACGTCGTAATCGGCGGCCGCCCAGCCCGCCGTGGACTTGCCGTCAAACAGGTTGATCCAGGCCGGTTGCCCGGGAGCGGGAGCCGGTTCGGCGTTC
>JBGSIP010000534.1:0-4267 GCA_041742495.1 Planctomycetaceae bacterium | reverse complement strand
GGATGGAGCGGCTGCCGCTGCGGGAGCCCGCGATCGGCACATCGCCGGGCAACGGTCGCGAGGCGACGGTCAGTCCCTCGGCATAAATGGCGGCCTGCACGTCGCGGTGGACCTCGAAGCTGTCGGGATAGACCCACAAGGTCACGGTGGTGGTGGGGAGGTAGCCATGCAGACGCTGTTGGAAATCGCCGCGAGGGCCCATCGCCTCTTCCCAGGTTTCGCCCGGCCAGGCAGGGTCGACAGTCAGCTCCCAGCGTTCCAGGCCAATGCTCACCGACCCGGACCCCATGCGCAGCGTGTCCGACGTGGAGGCATCCTGCCGACCGGCAACGAATTTCATCGTGTATCCGCGAATGGGCCCGGCCCGGCCGACAATGGCCCGCTGATTCAAGAACTCATTCAGACGCGAGCCGATGTTCTGTCGGGCCGCTTTCATCAATTCGTCAATCGGCACATAGGAGAGGCGACCGTTTTGCAGCCGGAAGTGAACTTCCTCATTGATGACCTCCTTGGCGACCGGAGCCAGATGATGCTCCAGCTTGCGCAGGGGGAAGCCCTGGTCGGTGACCTCGCGAATCGCGGCCTGCAGCGCACCGGTCTCTGCGGTGACGGTGGCCAGTTGACTGGTGGCATCGGTCACCAGTTGATTCAACTGCCGCATCTGCTGGTCGAGTTGCTGCTGTTCAGCGCGGGCGTTGGACAACTCGGATTCCAGTTGGCCGACCGTGAGCCGCTGTCTGGTCAACGTGGCCTGCCGTGACTGTTCCGCGCTGACCTGCCGCGCAAGTGCCAGGCGGGTGGCCTCCAGACGCAATTGCGTGTCGCCATACGCAGACAGGATCGCCGCCAGTTCCGAGTCCCGATTTTCCAGTGAGGCCTGGAGCGACACTTGACGCTGACGAAGGTCGTCCACTTCTGCGGCAGAAACTGCTGGGCGGACGGCCAATGGACTTGGAAGTTCGAACGCGGCGACGGGTTCGACCGGCGTTGGGATGAAGCTCTCGGGGACAGGATCGCCGGCCGACTCCGCGGCGGGCGTCAGCGCCGGGGTGTTGTCCGCGATGGTCGGGTCGGCGGGCGGCAGATTGGCCTGCTGGCCCACACGCACGCCGACCGCAACGATGAGGATGATCAGAATGCCAACGATGTTGGCAATCACGTCGAGAAATGAATCCGATCCGATATCGGGCGATTCTTGCGCGGGGCGTCGTCTCATTGGAGCGCGGCCTCCGGACTGGTCACAGTGGCAACTTGCGGATTGAAACTCTGCTGGGTACGAACCGGCAGCCCCAGGTTCTCGAAGCTGCGGGTCATTCGCGCCAAATGGGTCTGGCCCCCCGGCGTGACGGTGATATTCAGCGCAGGAATCCAGTACGTCCCTTCCGGAGCGCGACTCCAGCGATTGGCTTCCCGGTCGATCAGTTCCAGCACGTGCACCTTGAGCGCCTGTGCGTCGACGGCCGCGGGCACTTGCAGCGCGGGCTGTTGCCCGACGTGAATTGCTCCTTCGGTGATGATCAGCGTGACGGGCTGTTCGAGGCCAATCCGCGCTTGCGAGGACGAACTCCCCCAGCGACGAGGGCCCAGCGAAGACGCCGCCGCCCAGTGCGACGAGAGGCCTTGCGGGCCTGGTAGCGGGTCCACTTCCAGCGACGAAGTCTCTCCTGTCGGAGGCCGCTTGAGTTGAGGCAAGGTGGGCAGGGCCACCAGTTCTTCGACCTTGGAACCGGCCGCGCCTGCTGCGACCGCGCTGGGGAGCTGACCGTCAAAGGGGGCAGGGGGCGGCGCTTCGGCGTCCGGTGTGTTGGCCGCCGGATCCGACGGACGTTCGAAGACGCTCTGGGGAACTTCGCGCAACACCAGGTTGGACACCGAACTATCCAATTGTCCGGCTCGCAGTTGGCCGGACCGTCGCTCGTTGGGCTGCGAAGAACCAGACTGCGCCATGGCTGCTTGGTCGGGCCGAGAATCGTTCAACGTGGCGACCCGACGTCCGGGGAGACCTTCATCGGGTGCCGGAGCGGCCACCAACCTGCCGCGCTCTGCGGCTTCTTCGTCTGTCTGCATGCCAGGTTCCGACAACGTGCCGACAGAGCGAGGCATGCGGCGATCGCGCGAGGAACCCGGGACGACGACAGGCCCGCTGGCCATTTGATCACCTCCGCCGAAACCGCCGCCCGATCGGCCGCGAGAACCATCTCCAGGCGGCCCAGCATTCCAGAAGAGTTCAATCGCGGCCTCAATGGCGGCTTTCCGTTGTGGGTCTGGTGTCCCAAAGTTCAATTCGACGGAATCAGCGACCAGTTCATAGCCCAGGTCCCCTTCCGCCAGCGGTTGCAGGGATCGTTGCCCCACGTAGTACGCCTGTGCTCCCGAATTGCGAACGACCAGCAGTACGTAGGTCCCATCGTTGTTCTGCATACCTCCGCTCAACTGGCGATCTGCCAGTTCGGCGGAGGTCATGACGCGGCCCGTCGCCGAGTACTCGCCGATCGCGCGCACCGCCGCTAGCAAAGGATTGGCAAAGTCGGGAAACTTGAGTACCACCTCAGCCGGCAAGCGGACACCTTCGGGCTGAAAAATCAAGTCGTCGTCTCGACATTCGATCATCAACGGCTGGCGAGTGGTGCCGCGACGACGATCCACGACGAGCAATTCATACTGCCCCGCCGCGCGCTGGGCTTCGGCCCGTTGAATTTGAAGTTGCTCTTGGAGAGTGCCACGCGCAGCGAACGTCTGCTGGAGCTGCAGGGCCAGGCGTTTGCCATCGGCTTCGAGCGCCGTCAGTACGGCACGGGCTTGCTGTGTCGCCTGTTGGGTGGCGGTTCGCTCCGATTCCAGTTGCCGCAGGCGCGCTGAGAAGTCCCCCGCGGGGTCATCAGCCCCCCGATTGGGGCCAGCCGGGCCTGCGAGTTGTTGTTGCAGTCGATCCAGTTCACGTTCGAGCTGCACGAGCGCAGCCCGGGCTTCGGCGGTCTCCACCAGACGTTGATCGCTGGCGGATTGCAGCCGGGCCAGCTCTGCCTGGAGTTCGTCACGCACTGCCGACAACGGATCGACCGGCAGCGCTGCCGGCAGTTCGGGAACAGGCGCAAGAGGGATCTCGTCGACGACGATCGGCAGCACAGAGACGGGGGCTGTCGTCGGCGGTTCTGCGTCGGGTGTCACGGCGGGAATCGCCACCAGGCCGCGAGCCACGCGTGCATCGTGTCTCACTTTGCTGGTGTAGACCAGCAGCAGGAGAATGAGCGCCCCCATCGCGCACACGAGCACCGCCAGAAACGGAAACAGCGTGACGCTGGCAGCAGTCGAGTTCAGATCACGGCGACGCATTGTTCACGCGTGGGAAAAAGCACGAGGTCACGATTCGGGACAGACACAGTCGGCCCGCTGCTATGCCGCTTTGGACACGCGGGCGGTCAGCAACTGCACCACACCTCCGAGCGTCTGCACCGTTTGCTCAAAGGTCTGTGTGTCACGAATGGCTCGTAGATTGTCGTTCAGCGAGAGTTGCAGGCCCGTCAGTCGCTCGTGATCAGTCTGGAGCGTGTGCCACTGGGCGACATGGGCCGACAGTCCTGCTGTGTGTTCCGACAGTGCGACCGTCAGTCGTTCGACTTCACCTTGCAGTTGTTGTTGTGCCAGTGATTGCTGGGCGGCACTGGCGGCAATCGCCGCTGTCAGGTCGCGGGTGACGGTGACCAGTCCGGTCAAAAAGTGATCGCGGCTCGCTGTCATCACCTGTTCGTGCGTCTGGATGGTCTGCTGGAGCAGGCCGGTGAGCTGCTGCGAGATTTCGGCCTGCTGCTGCTGCACACCGTCGAGCCACTGCAGTGCCGAGCGATTCAGTTCTCCGCGCCACGCTGCCATCCAGGCTTCGCCCTGATCGCGGACTGCAGAGGCGATGGCCCCCGTGATTTGTCCAGCGCCAGACTGGCCCGAGAGCCGCGGCACCAGTTGTTCGATGAGAAAGCGATCCATGCGCAGCGCCAAAGACTCGTCGCTTTGCCGGACAAAGAATTGGGCAAACACCAGCATCAAGGAGAGACCCAGGGCCTGCGCCGTGGTGTCGAAGGCGACCGCGAGGCCACCGGTGACACTGGAGAGCGAGTGCTCCAACTGTTCCGGACTGACGTTGGCAATCGCCAGCGTGATCCCGATGACGGTTCCCAGAAATCCGATGATGGGGATGGCCCACGCGACCGTCTGCACCACGCCATACGCCGATGCGCGTCGCTGGGCCAGTTCGCCGGCCACCTGCTCGGCT
>JBGSIP010000533.1:0-6907 GCA_041742495.1 Planctomycetaceae bacterium | reverse complement strand
CCAACCGGGAAGCTCCACATCGACCGGTCTCGGCGATCGTTGCTGAGCCACTGGTGGGCGTAGCGCGGGCCAGCGCGGGAACGGTGGCAACTTGGAACGATCAGCCGCTGGAGCCTGTCGGCCCGCTGCAGGCAGGCACTTTGCAAGTTAAGACTGGCGAACTAGCCATCGATTTGAGCAGCGGCGTGTGCCTTCGACTGACGGCCCCCTGTCAGGTGGTCGTCGGGGACGATTCCGCCGCGACGCTGGTCGCCGGTACGATGTTGTTTCACAACGATGTCATTGACCACACCTTTAACCTGGAAACTCCGCACTCGCTGCTCATCGATACAGGAACCAGCTTTGCCATTCAGGTAGACGCGCAGGGAGAACAGATCCAGGTTTTCGATGGCGAAGTCTGGCGCACCTCGCGGGGCGAATCGGGACGCATCGACTTCCTGCATCAGGGCGACAACCTTCGGTTCGATCGTCGCCCTCACACCGTTGAAACGGCGCGGGTTGCCGCACCTCTTGTCACCTTCGATTCGCCGGCCGCTGTGCTGCAGCGCACGCCGGTGAAACATCCTCGGGTGGTGGAGAATTTCGAATATACCGACTTCCTTGCCATTGCCAGTCAATCGGCCAACGGAGGCGAGGGATGGGATGGCCCGTGGAGATTGTCGCCGGCGACCCGCGATGACATTCCACTTGACCCCGTCGTTGTCAGCGCGCACCCCGTCACCGGAGAACCGGGTGTTCAGGCCAGCGGTCACGCTGTGCTACTGCGCACTCTGGCACAACCGGTGCGACTGGACCGAGACGGCATGGTGTACGTTGCGCTCCGGTTCCGATTCGTCGGCGAACCGCCGGCGGAGCAGCGAACCGAGGACTCTGTTTCAATTTCGCTCGTCCGACCGCTCGACGAACTGCAACCGTTCGACCGAATTCTCTGTATGGTCCGCGGCGATGGTCGCTTCATCGGCACACTGGGCCCGGCCGTGGCCAGAGCAGAACTCCCCGTGAACTTCAATGAGGACATGGTCGCCGTCTGGAAACTTGTGACACGCGCCGTCGGTCCCGACCAGCTGCTGGGTTTCGCCGCCCCAGTCAGCCGAATGACACCCGTTGAGCCTCCGGACTGGGAAATCGTCAGTCCACCTACTTCCAGCAACGATTCACTCACCGGGCTGACGTTGAGGCTAAAAGCCAGCGACAGCGTGCTGGTGACTCGCTTCCTGATGACCTCCGATTGGTCAGACATCATTCGCTGATCATCCGGTCCCGCCACAGAATTCCTCACCATTTGCCCGAGAGCTATCCTGAGTGCTGACTGTGATACCCTGCGGTAATTCGTCCGCGACCAGCGCCGCGTGACACTCACTGCACACACACCATCCCCAACGCATCCGTCCCACAGGGCCTCGCGAATGGCGCTATCAGTGGCCGAAGTCAGTCCGCCGGCGCTCACGCCCCCTGATCGGACGTCGCTCCGCAGCACCGTCCGTACCGGCGTGGCAGTCCGCAGATGCGTGCTGATTGCCACTGTGCTATGGCTCGGCCCAGGACGGGGGGACTCTCAGATTCTGTCGCCCTGCGGCACGACCACAGCGTGCGCGGATGAGCCGCCTCTCCACACCACGGACGTGTTTCCCCCCGGTCTGAATGGCATTGCCCGCTATCGCATTCCCGGGATTGTGGTCACTCCGGCTGGCACGTGTCTGGCCTACTGTGAAGCACGCAGGAACGACCGCCTCGACTGGGGAGAAATCGAAATCCACCTCCGTCGTTCCACAGACGGCGGCCAGACTTGGTCCCCCGCGCAACACATCGCCCATCGGGCCGCGCGCATCGAAGGCAATCCCCGCAAGAAGTCCGGGGGTGAGCATGAACAGACCGTGAACAATCCGGTCGCCATCGTGGATCACCAGACGGGTGCGATCGAATTCCTGTACTGCGTCAACTATGCACGCTGTTTTGCCCTGCGCAGCGTCGACGACGGCGTGACGTGGAGCGATCCCCGCGAAATCACCGCCAGCTTTGAACCCTTTCGCAGGCAGTACGACTGGAAGGTCATCGCCACTGGGCCAGGTCACGGCATTCAGCTCGCGACGGGTCGTCTGGTCGTCCCCATCTGGCTGGCCTATGGCAACATCGGCGATCACGGTCCCTCAGCGGCCGGCACAATCTACAGTGACGATCACGGCCAGACGTGGCAGGCGGGCGACATGGCGGTCCCCAACACCGGCGAACACGGCAATCCGAACGAGTCGATCCTGGCGAACCTCACCGACGGTCGCGTGATGCTTGTTTCACGCAACGAATCCGCCCCCAATCGCAAGCTGGTCACTTACAGCACCAATGGAGCCACGAACTGGACCACACCCCAGTTCCACTCCGACTTGTGGGAACCGCGCTGCATGGCCAGCCTGCTGGGACACCCCTCCGGCCTGCTGCTCTTCTCGGGCCCACGCACGCTGCCCCTCGACAGCGCCGGACAACCCGTTCCCCGCGGCCGTGGCCCCCGCCAGAATCTGTCGCTGCTGGTCAGTCGCGACAATGGCAACACGTGGTCGGCCCCCAAAACACTCTCCGAGGGCCCCTCCGCCTATTCCGATCTCGCTTCGCTCCCCGACGGCACCGTGATCTGCCTGTTTGAACGCGAAGACTCCATCGCCTGCACCCGCTGCCCACTCGACTGGCTCGAGTCCCCGTAACAGGGAGCGATTGGTTGGTTGTCTCGGCCGGTTCCCGTGACGAAATGCCGGAGCCAGGCCAAAACCGCATCGTTCTCGTAGGGTCACGGAGAATGCAATCACGCGAACCGGCAGTCAAGCGGATCTGGCGACCAGTTTCTCCTTGACTCTCATGGCCGCGCGTGTGCAAATGTTCTCACTTTCGCGCCCGTCCGATAGGGCCACGAGTGATTTCTATGGAACAGCAGGGCGAGCACTGTGTCGACACCAGGAGGCTACCGGGCGGACATTGATGGATTGCGTGCTGTGGCCGTGGTGATGGTCTTGCTGTTTCACGCCCACTTCCTGTTGGACGGGGGGTTCGTCGGCGTTGATGTCTTCTTTGTGATTTCCGGTTTTCTCATCACAGGCATCGTGCAACGCGAACTGGAGGCCGGCCGCTTTACGTTCTCGAACTTCTGGCTGCGACGCATCCGCAGAATCGCACCGGCGGCCACCGTGATGACAATCGCGGTGCTAATCGCCGGGTTGTTGCTGTTGTTCCCTGCTGACTACATGGAACTGGCGCAATCGGCCGTTGCCCAGCAGGTCATGGCTGCGAATATTTTCTTTTGGCGGCATACGGGATATTTCCAGGGTGCAGCGGACACCAAACCGCTGTTGCATACCTGGTCCCTCGCAGTTGAGGAACAGTTTTATCTGTTCTATCCGGTCCTGCTGTGGCTGATTCATCGGTACACGCGTCGGTGGCTGCTGTCGGTGCTGGGAATCGCAGCCCTTGGCTCACTGTTCCTCAGTGAATGGGGAGCCCGACATCACGCCGGTGTGGCATTCTACCTGTTGCCAACACGCGCCTGGGAACTGCTGGTGGGGGGGATTCTGTTTGCCATTCCCGCCCCCACACGTTGGCCGCATTGGTCGCGCGAAACACTCTCGGCCGTCGGCTTGGCACTCGTGATCACCACGGGAGTGACCTATTTCGATAGCATGCGATTCCCTGGCTTTTCGGCCCTCTTGCCGTGCCTCGGAGCGGCTGGATTCATCTATGCGAACTCGGTGGCTCCGACCATCTGCGGAAGACTTCTCTCGATGCGTCCGATTGTGTTTACGGGACTGATCTCATACTCGCTCTATCTGTGGCACTGGCCGTTGTTCGCACTGCACCAATATTGGTACGGGGCAAATCGATCGGGCCTTGCAGTTGGCGGGCTCTTGTTTACGAGTTATGTGCTCGCCGTGCTCTCGTGGCGATACGTTGAGCTCCCCTTCCGGCGCCGACCTGCCGATGGACGGCCAAACCGTTCGCTGGCTGTCATCGCAGGATCAATTGCGTGTTCACTAGCAATTTCGGCTGTTGTGCTGTTGTTTGACGGACTGCCGGCGCGGATGCCCAAAGAAGCACTGCAGTACGCCTCGGCCCTGTCGCTACGAGTCCGCTACGACGCCATTTCGCTTGATCAGGCGCTCGCCGGGAAGGTCCCGCAGTTTCTGGAAGGAGGCTCGCCAAACGGAGTCCTGATCTGGGGAGACAGTCATGCCATGCATGCAATCCCCGGACTGAAGGTTGCCTGCGAACGCGTTGGGTTGTCCGGATACTACGTCACCCGCACTTCGACAGCTCCCCTGATGGGAAACTCCGAGCGGTTCACTCGCGAGGGACTGAACGAGAAGGCGTCAGACTTTGCAGCCGCACTGCACCAGTTCGTGGTCTCCAAGCCCATACACACCGTCGTCCTGGCGGCCTGCTGGGATATGTATACTTCGGAACCTGGCTTTGAAGCGCGGCTCACTCAGACCGTCGAGAGCTTTGTCCAACACGACGTCCATGTTGTCATCGCACTGGACGTTCCGCCACAGCCCGACAACGTTCCGTTGGCGCTGGCTCGCCGATCACTTTTTGGCTTGGATACTGCCGCGTTCGGCTTGCCACTGACTGAATGCCTCAGAATTCGCCAACATTCCGAGAACATTATTCGACGAGTTGCCAACGGGCGGGCCCTGGTACTCGATCCCGTGAATCGGTTCGCTAACAACGACGGTCTATGCCCAGCCGTGATCGACGGCGATGTGATCTACGCAGATTCGTGGCATCTCACCCCCGCAGGTAGTTTACGTCTCGCCCCCATGTATTAGGAGGCCTTGCGTTCCTTGCTTCAGCAGGCACCTCTCACAGCGCCCAAGATTGCCGACGAATAGGCGGGGACCGTTCAAGTTCGCCAGGTCGATCTGCTCAGCCCGACTGGACTTTCGAAACGGCAGTTCTCCACCGGTTTGACCGCCTGCTAATAGTCAAACCACAGACCCAGGCCGGCGTACTGCTCATTCTCGCCGAGGAATGTCGTTTGGCTGGAGGCTCCGCTGCGATATTGGAACCCGGCCCGGAAGCGGTGATCGTTCTCTGGGCTGCGCCATTGCCAGCCGGTCTGCACGACGAAGCTGCCGCTCCATTCCAGTTCTTCGCGGAGATGAATGTTCGTGGCGGCGAACGGCGCTCCGGTGATCCCCGTACGCGCGACCGGTGAGTATTCCGCCCCAAATTGAACTGCCAGCGGGTCGGCTCCACCGCGTACGAAAAAGCTCAGTTCCAGTTCGCCATACAGACGAATGTCCGGGACGGGAAAGTAGCCATAGCCCAGCACGATGGAATCGCGCACATAGTTCCGCCGCTCCGAGCCGGGCACGCGGATCAGGTACTCGTCTCCAATATGCGAACACAGGTGGCTATACGCAATCTTGCCTTCAAACGGACCAACGGCCCATGTCAGCGGCACGCCAAAACGAAAGTCCACAGCATCAAGGTCGCGTTGTTCTTCCGGGTCCAGCCGGGGAAAGGCGGCTCCTTCAATGTCCAGCTGCCAGCCCTCGGCGGGTGCAATCCCAACGCTCCCCCAGCGGGCAATTCCTGCCCGGCCACCCAGGGCAATGTCCCACAGCCAGCCGCGGCCCCGGTCGTAGGCCCAGACCGACGCAAATTTCGATTCCCGCTCTCCCGCCAGATATCCCGCAAAGAGAATGTCGTTGGGCAGCAGCGTCCATTGCCAACTCCCAAACTGATTGACGAACTGCGGATCGTGAGCGGGAAACGGGTCCGGTTGCCAATCCGCACCGTCGTCGGCCCGGTCATTCCCTGCGAAGACATGCGGGTCGTGAAACGAACCTGCCTGCCAGTCTGCGGCCGGATACGAGGACGCTTCAGCGGGCCACGGATTCCCCTGCGGAACCGTCCCCCCCGGCGGCCATGGGCGGTCACCCAAGGAACTCAGCGGATAGGAGTCTTGCGGATAGAGGGGGACTGTTCCGGGGTCATAGTGAGTCCCGTCGCCATGCTCCCAGCCGGCCTGGGGGGCCAGCGGATTCGCAGCGGTCGCAAGCAGAGGGCAACTGGCCATGACACACAACGGCAGCAGCCAGGCCAGCAGGCGACCGGCTCGCCGAGGCACGAAGCCTCCGCGAGTGCGCGACCACTGGCAGTCACTGGTGGGCCATCCAGTCATGGGACCTGATTCAAGCTGACAAGGGCATTCACGCAACCGGATAGTCCTCACAGGCTAACCCATTCCGTCGTCGGCACTCAAAAGCGCGCTCATCGCGGATGAGAACTTTGAAAAATCCGCAGTTCACCACAGGTTTTTCCTCAAGTTGCGGCCGGGAATCCCCGCGAGATTTTCCGCCGGGGCATCCCTTGTGACCCTGGGTCCGGCGTGCGAAAGTTGATGAATCGGCGATCTACCCGTCTTGGGAAGACCGCTGCGTTGAGCTCCAACCGGGATGCCTGCATGGATTCCCCTGTCGAATTGGCGCTGCTGTGGTCACCTCACAGCGATGACCGTAGCCGAGTCTTGACCCGGCTGCGGGAACAACTGGGAGCCCGGGCGGCCGGATTCTGGCGACGCAAGGACCGCGAGCTGGTGTTGCAGGCATTCTCCGCCGCCCCGGATATGCCCGCGGACGTGCAGCGAGAATTCTCCGACGCCACGCGCCGGGTCGCACTGTCACAAACGGGACTCGGAATTGTCGCGGCAACGCTCCGCAACGAACCCGTTCCTGCTTACGACGAAGTCTCCACCTCTCGGCTCCCCGATTCGTCCAGTTGGATTGTCCGGTTTGGTGCCCGCATGTCGCTGTCGATTCCCGTGGCGGGACCAGCCTCCCCGGAGGCGGGTTCCGACTCCGCAACGACCGTCACCCGCCTTCCCGTGGCCGTCTTTGCGATTGCGTGGCCCCAGCGCATGACC
>JBGSIP010000532.1:0-3011 GCA_041742495.1 Planctomycetaceae bacterium | reverse complement strand
TTTCTTGCTCAGCTCGATCAGGACTTCCTCCCCGCCTTCAACGAAGGAGCGATTCAGGTCAACGTCGTCTTGCCGCCGGGGACATCACTGTCAGTCTCGAACGAGATCAACCAGGTGGTGGAACGTCGGTTGATGCAGTTCGAGGACATCACCTCATTTGTGCGTCGGACGGGGCGTGCTGAACTGGACGAGCACGCGGCGGGCGTCAACCTCAGTGAGTGCATTCTGGAACTCGATCCCGATTCACCGCGAACCCGGGCGGAGCAACTGGCAGAAATTCGCGCCGCGCTGGCCGAAGTCCCCGGGATCGTGACATCCGTCGAGCAGCCCATTTCCCACCTCATTTCGCACATGCTCTCGGGCATCAAGGCTCAGATCGGCATCAAGATTTATGGTGATGACCTCGATCGGCTCCGGGCCGCCGCACACGATATGGAGTCGGTCATCCGCACCATTCCCGGTGTCACCGATCTGATCGTCGAACCTCAGGTCACGATTCCACAACTGAGAATTGCCCTCGATCGCGACAAACTGCTGCTGTATGGCTTGAGCGTCGCCGACGTCAACGACGTCATCGAAACTGCCATGCAGGGCAAGGTGGTGTCGGAGATCTTGCAGGGCCAGCGGCAGTTCGATCTGGTGCTGCGCCTGCAGGATGAATCGCGCGAAGACATTGCCACCGTGCGTCGGATGACGATCGAAGTCCCTGGGGGCGGCCAGATTCCACTTGAGGCGGTCGCCCGGATCTACGAGTCGGGCGGCCCGAATACAATCAATCGCGAGAACGTGCGGCGGCGCATCATTCTCCAATGCAACGTGATTGGTCGTGGCGTCGTCGATGTTGCCAGCGAAATCCGGCAACGTCTTGCTCCGCTGGCCTCCGACCTGCCCAGCGGCTACTTCGTGGAATACGGCGGACAGTTCGAGAGCCAGCAGTCTGCCAGCCGCGTGCTGCTGCTACTCACCGTGATCTCGCTCACCGGAGTCTTTCTGGTGCTTTACACGATGTTCCGCTCGGTCAACCTGTCATTGCAGGTCATGGCGGCCATCCCGATGGCCTTCATTGGCGGCGTGACAGCCCTGGTGATCACCGGACAGACCTTCACCATTGCTGCGCTCGTAGGGTTTATCTCGCTGGCCGGCATTGCTTCCCGCAACGGCATTCTGCTGCTGAACCACTACCTGCATCTGGTGGAATTTGAAGGCGAAGACTGGACGCCCCAGATGATCACCCGCGCGGGGCTCGAACGACTGGCCCCGGTCCTCATGACCGCTCTGACGTCGGGCATCGGCCTGCTGCCGCTGGTCATGTCCGCCGATGCTCCGGGAAAAGAGGTGCTCTATCCGGTGGCCACGGTCATCGTCGGAGGGCTGACGACCAGTACGTTGCTGGAATTTTTCGTGCACCCGGCCCTGTTCTACCTGTTTGGGATGTCGTCCGCCGCGCGGGTACTGAGGACTGGCGCCACACAGGTTCAACTCGAAGATGCTCGTCACTCCCCGCCGACCTAGACCAGTGAGCCAGCCGCCGCAGCGATCCGCCATCCACGTTCACATGGATACCCAACTGATGCCCCTCCTGTCTCAAAGATCCATTCGGCTCGCGCATCTGGCAGCAGTTTTGCTGCTAGCCAGCAGCGGGTGCGCTGATTCCGCTCGCGAGGTACCGGTTGCCGGACACAGTGCCGAGGCCGTGGCTGACCCGCATGCAGGACACGACGACGAGCACGCTCACGATACGGGTCCGCGCGGCGGAACTCTGGTGGAACTGGGGCACGAGGAGTTTCACGGAGAACTCGTGTTGCGCGACGACGGCCGCCTCCAGGTGTATCTGCTCGACGAGCAGGCCAGTGCCAAGATCGCGACCGCGGCGGCCGAGCCACGCATCAACGTCGTGCACGGCGGCCAGGTACAACAGTTCCGACTCGCCGAGAAGCCGCAGCGCACCGATCAGCCCGGCACCTGCTCGCGGTTCGAACTGGCGTCCGCCGAACTGATCTCATGGCTGACAGCGAACCAGACATCGGCTCGCCTCGCGATTTCGATTCATGGCACACCGTACAATGGCTCGATACCCCGGCTCATCGCACCAGCCGCCACGCTCAGCCCACCGGTGGCAACTCCGCCGGCCAATCTGCCGGCAGAGTGAGCGGTCGCTGCCCTGACTTTCTGAGGGACGCCCTACGGCACTTGCAGCGGAGCGTTCCCCGTCAGCTCATTCAACAACTGCTCTCCCGGAGAGAGGAGATCGTCGTCTGAGGGCTCATAGGCTTCAAATTCGCCATACGTCTCGGGGACTTCAGGCTCAGCGTCTTCATAGGCGCCAGCTTCGTACGCCGATTCGTCCCAGCTTTCGCCGGCCGCTCGTTTCTCATCCATGACAATTCCCTTGCGCGGATCGATGGCCCCGGTGATCGAGATGTCCTTGACCTTGGCAATGTCGAGCATCAGAGACAAAGGGTCGCTGTCATCGTACGGACTCCCCTGGGCGTCAAACAGCAGTTCCAGCACTGGTTTGTCGTAGTTTGCCGGTTCGCATCGCAAGACCCGACCGATACGGCCATCGCTCAACTGGACCATCGAACCAATGGGAAACACGCCGACCGACCGAATCAGCGACCGAACTGCCGTGGGATCGAAGAGCCCCTGCATGGCCAACTGCAGCATTTTCTCCACGGCTTGATACGGTGCCATGCCGGTCCGATGCGGACGATCTTCAATCATCGCCATGAAGACGTCGGCCACCATCGCCAACCGGGCCAGCGGATGAATCTGACGACCGGCCTTGTTGCGGGGATAGCCGCTGCCGTTGAAACGTTCGAACATCTGGTACGCCACCTGCCGTGCATCGACAGGCAGCCCTGACGACCGTTCCAACAGGTCGTAAGTCTTGCTGGGAGACTTCTTGATTTCCAGCACTTCCACCTGATTGAGCTGCCGCTGCTCAGATGCCAGATCGTGAGCCTTCTGGGACATCCCTGCCCGCGACACCAGGCAGCCAATCGCCAGCG
>JBGSIP010000531.1:0-3009 GCA_041742495.1 Planctomycetaceae bacterium | reverse complement strand
CCGCACCGGCCGGCACACGCGTCGCCTTTGACGTCACCCTGCCCGGTGTGCGGCCGTTGCGCGGCCGGCGTCATCCCGTGCAGCAGACGATTCTGGCCTTTCAGGAGATCGCCGGACGACTCGGCTTCACGGTCGCGGACGGGCCCGAGGTTGAAGATGATTATCACAACTTTGTCGCACTCAATATTCCGCCCGAGCATCCGGCGCGTGATCCTTTGGACAACTTTTACCTGAGCGTGGCGGGAGTGTCAGCAGCGGGCGGCGATCGCGCGTCAGGCAGCCCCGCCCTGCTCCGCAGCCAGACTTCCACCGTGCAGATCCGCGTGATGGAAACGACCCCGCCTCCCATTCGCATTGTGTCGCTGGGGCGGGTCTATCGCCCGGACACCATCGATGCCACGCATCACTGTATGTTTCACCAGATGGAAGGCCTGATGGTGGGAGCCGGGGTCACCATGGCCCATCTCAAGACCACGCTGCTGGAATTTGCGAAGACCTACCTGGGTGCCGATGTCACCATGCGTTTTCGGCCGTCGTTCTTTCCGTTTACGGAACCGTCGGTGGAAGTCGATGTGCGGTGGCAGGGGCGGTGGCTGGAGCTGGGAGGGGCCGGCATGGTCGACCCCAACGTGTTCGCGGCGGTCGGCTACGATCCTGAACAGGTCACCGGCTTCGCCTTCGGCCTGGGGATCGAACGCTTCTGCATGCAGCGTCACGGAATCACAGACATCCGGCAACTGCACGAAAACGACACCCGGTTCTTAGCGCAGTTTTGAGCCTCGTGCGGGTTTTGGGACTGAGCACCACTCACCTGACAACGCCGTCGGCGTCTGTCATGATTGCCGTATGCCTGTTCTGCTCGGCCGATCTTTGATGTGGGTTTGGCAGCAGCGGCGACGCTGCGCAGTCATCGCTTTGCTGGCGATCTTGTCAATCAACATCGTGAGCACCGCCCCTTACGAGCACACGCACGAATTGCCTGGGGCAACTACCGACGCTCCCGCGGGTTCCAGCCACTGGGACCGCCACTCGCACGCGAGAAAAGACGCCCACAGTCACGGGCACAGTCACGAGCACGGGCACAGTCACGAGCACGGGCATCTGCACCACCATTCCCACACGCACAATCACGTCACGGCCACTTCGCACGACGCTGATCTGCCAGCGGAATCGACTTGCCCACCTGCTGAATTTCGCGCACTGGCTGCACATATCCACTGGCGGTTTCTCTGGTGGGAACTGACCTGGTTCACATTCCCCACGGTATTCCCGCACGATCCCGCAGCCTGCGTCGATCGATCCGAGGAGAACGAACACCTCCAGCACGCTTTGTTCGCTATGCCAACCACGAGTGTTCCCCGTTCTGCCACGGCTTTGTGCTGGGGCTGGTTTCAGTTGGCGCACTCTCTCTCCACTTTCCCGCCAGAGATTGTCCCTTCACTTCCCAGCGCTACGCAGTACGCCTGCTCGGCCCGGCATGACACGCGGGAGCGTGAGCGACCACCCGTGCCGCCGCCACGCGTCTCCAACCGCGGTCGCTGATCTCTGCTCCCGTCCCTTCGCCTTTCAGCGAATCGGATTCCTGCCAGCGGTATGTCCAGCGTCTCCAACGCGCGACTGCCAGGCTGCGCTCACGCTGCGCAGGCAACACTGTCCCCCAAGGAGATCTTTCTCATGCCTTCACCTCCGCCAACGCGCGCGGGTTTTACGCTGATTGAACTGCTGGTGGTTATCGCAATTATTGCGATTCTCGTCGCGTTATTGCTGCCTGCCGTGCAGCAGGCCCGCGAAGCCGCCCGACGGTCCAGTTGCAAGAACAATCTCAAGCAATTGTCACTGGCACTTCACAACTACGAAGCGACGCACCGCACGTTTCCACCGGGATATTTGCACAAACCGGGGCCATCTCAGGAGAATCTGCTCGGCTTCGCCTGGGGCCTGATGGTACTGCCTCAACTGGAACAGGAGACTGTCTATCAACTGTTCGACCTGCATCGATCGGGTTTCGATCCGGTCAATCGCACGGCGCGTGAAACCCATCTGCCGGTCTTCCTTTGCCCGTCGGATCCATTTTCCGTCGACGCGTACGTCGTACGGGATAACTCCGTCGTTCCCCCAGAACAATACGCGACCGGCAGCTATGCAGCCAACTGGGGTCCGTCTACCGCTGCTGTCAATCTGGACGACACGCCCCTGCAAAGTGAGGGAGTCTTCTATCGCAACAGTCGGACTCGGTTTCGAGACATCACCGATGGACTGTCCAATACGCTTGCGCTGGGCGAACGGACCAATGGCCCCATCCCCGTGTCAGTCCCCACGCCCGGTGGTCACTCACAGTTTGAGAACGCCTGGTGTTGTGCGGCCCGAGAAGTGACCGACCTGACGGACGACCATGGACACATGGTGCTTTTCGAAACCCAGTTTCGTCCCAATGAACTCGACGGCGACGACAAAGGTCTCTCTGCGCCTCATCGTGGAGTCGCACAATTCGGATTGTGCGACGGCTCGGTACGAGCGATCTCCGCGAATATCGATGCCAGTGTCTACAATGCGCTGGGAACGCGTGACGGAGGCGAGCCTCCGGGAGAGTTCTGACCTGCCCACGGCTTGCGACAGGCTCACTCACCAGTCACGGCAGCGCGGCCAAAGTTGACCGCGCTGCCGGCCAGGTTGTATGCACTGACTACTTCTGACCAAGAATACCCAAGGGAGGTGTTCGGCCAACAGATCGTTGAACAACCATGGCCGGCAGCAATCGCGTGTGCCACTGGCTTCGCCCGTGACGAATTTCACACGATGCCGTATGTCACACGGCAAGTTCAACACTAGTAGAGCCAGTGGCACGCAGGCTGTGTCTGCGTGGGCATCGTTCGACCGATCACTAAACTCCCAGCGCGTCGGCGGGGCCGGTGGTTCCCACTGGATGTGGCGACACTGGCAGCGGTGCTGCGGTGGCTGTGGCCTTGTGAGCCGTGGCCGCGGCGAGGATCACCTCTGGTGCTGTGTCTG
>JBGSIP010000530.1:0-10237 GCA_041742495.1 Planctomycetaceae bacterium | reverse complement strand
TTTGGCAAGTGGCACTTGGGGGAGTTTCAGTCGGATTACACACCTACGCATCGGGGTTTCGACCGGCAGTACGGACACTTTTTTGGCGCGCTGGATTACTTCACCCATGAACGCGACGGCAAGCTCGACTGGTATCGCAATGACGAGCCTCTCGACGAAGCTGGCTACTCGACCAATCTTATCGCGAAAGAAGCCTGCCAGATCATCACCCAGCAGCCCGCGGACAAGCCGCTGTTTTTGTATGTGCCGTTCAATGGCATTCACGGCCCGCACCAGGTTCCCGACAGTTACAAAGAGCCTTATCGCAATCTGCCCGCGCTGCGTCAGACCATTGCCGGCATGTTAGCCGCGGTTGATGAGGCGATTGGCCAGATTACCGCCGCCATCGATGAGCGCGGCCTGCTGGACAACACGCTGATCATCTTCTCCAGCGACAATGGCGGACCGTCACCCGGCAAAGCCACGATGAATACGCCGCTGCGAGCGGGCAAGGGGACGATCTATGAAGGGGGGATCCGCGTGTGCGCATTTGCAACATGGAAGGGACACATTTCTCCTGGCTGCGTGATTGACGAACCAATCCATATCACCGACTGGTACCCCACGCTGATCAAGCTGTCCGGCGCATCCGCAGCGCAGCCCTTGCCGCTGGATGGCAAAGACATCTGGCCCGTGCTGACAGAATCGGCCAAGAGTCCTCACGACGCTCTGCTGCTGCCGGGGATGGCGAACGGCAAAATGGCATTGCGCATGGGCGACTGGAAGCTGCTGCTGAATGCGTCGGATGTCGATGCCGAGGATGCCCGCGAGACGGCCGCCGCGGCGGGCAACGTCGAGCTGTACAATTTGAAGGACGACATCGGGGAATCGAAAAACCTCGCCGCCCAAGAACCCGCACGGGTCAAGGCGATGACTGCGAAACTGGCTGAGCTCACCGCTGACGCAGTCGAACCCGGCGGCGTGACGCCCCCCCTGCCTGACGCAAAGCCGAAGAAGAAGCGCGCTCCCAAGGCCAACTAGTCGGCGGCGTCTAGAGCGATCGTTACGTATGGCCGGCTATTGCCGGCCAGCTGCGATGGTGGCATTCATCGTACTGGGGGGCAAGTTGTCACTCAGCCTATGTGTGCATTCAGCGCCGACAGCAGACAACTTGACCTCAGCCACCCAAGGTCGTTGTCTGTGACCCGGAGCGCGCTCAGGGCGATAGCGCGAAGCTGGGATATCAGCCCGGTGAACAAAACGATTTTCATCCGCAGCAAGTGAGGACTCAGCGGTGAGTCGTGAGCAAGGATGCGAGACTGTTGATGGGCGTTGTCTGCCCCTGCCAGGGCGTTTGATGTCGTGTCTTGGTTCAGCAGTTCGTCGGGGTTCAGTTCAGGGCTATCGGCCGGAGGACGGAACATTGGGAGCTGGTTCAAGTGCTGAGCGAGCCAAGCCTGCACCTTCTGCGACCAGTGCACCCGATGGTCATCCACGATCAGGAACACCGGACTCTTCGACTGTCTGGTCAGGCGGCCGAGGAACTCGATCATGACCACCGCTGTGAAGCCCCAGGTGAACATCATGAAGACCAGCTTCCCTTGGTTGGTGATGCTGGACATCATGTTGCAGCAAAAGTGTTTTCCAGTGCCCGGGATCACCGGTGTGCCACCCTTCAAGGCGTAGGTGGCCCGGCCTGATGATTGCTGCGAAGGTCTTGTGGAGGTCGTATGGGGCCTTTGTTCTTTGGTTGCCAAGCGATTTGTGATTACGGCCAGACAGTGTTGAAGTCACCGCCGTACTTGCTATTCAAGACCTGCAGAGCCTCTTGGCGAGAATTCCATATATCAACATAGTTCTGAAGGGCGATGCGGAAAGGCTCCTGCATTCTCTTGATCTCAAGGGCGTCACGAGAACGGATGGCCGAAGCCATCTTGGCAAATTCTTGCGCCGCCAGTTCGTGAGCTGCATTAAGGGTGTTTACGTACGTAACCGCGGCTGGATCAACGTGCTTACTCTCTAAACCAGAAATCGCTCTGGCCACCTGTGAGAACAATTGCGCCGCCTTGTCGTACGCGTCCGCCGCGGCATCAATGTTTCCCGCTGAGCTATAGGCCTTGGCAGCGTCAACTTCCTGGCCAAGCTGTTCGTTGAAGGGAATCTCGAGTGACTGCATGCGGCCCCAGAATTCTCTGGTGGAACTCCGGCTTCCATCAAGGTCTTGAGAAAGATGACTCAAATCCTGGCAGCCAGTGGATGTCGTCAGAAGCAATCCAAGTCCCAGCATTCTCACCGCAAGACAAATGTACGCGTGTGTGTCCATTGCCATTCGATGCATGTTCTGACTTCCGTTACGACAAAGTGGTGTTTTGCATGCGATCTTTAACTCGTTGCAAGTCCTGACCGCCACATTGCAACAGGCGCTATCGTTCAAGGCTCTCGATAAAGCCGAGCTTAGCACGACCGTCGATTCAAGAAACATCGAGTTAGAGAAACACTACTGGCCGGATGCCAGGTGGGACACGCCACGTTAAGACCGGCCTGTGTCCAGTTTAGCAAAGTTCTGAACAACTTCGGTATGAAAGATGCACGGCTGGTCGTTTGCGGTAGGCCAACGCTTGGCTGGGGTGACATCGGCCGCTTTGGAAACCTTGTAGCGGTGCGGCGATTCTGAATTTAGGAGGGAGTCAACTCGCCTGCCTGTGTACTTTCCCCCAGGCGTGGTGACGGATGTTTAGGACAAATTTGTCGCGAGTCGGCGAGATTCCGGGCAGTAATGGAAGGCATGGGGTTGAGTCAGACCTCACAGCGGGCCGCAAATTCCGACGGCGTCACGTACCCCAGCGAACTGTGCGGCCGGTGATGGTTGTAACCTGCTCCCCAAATTGTCGTCTGCCTCCGGGCCGATACCAGTCTCTCGACCTGCCACCAATTTCTGTCTTGCACTTGGAGACAGCCGGAGCTGGTTCGTTCCGCCGGATTGGGGGAAGCCCTTGCCTGCGTTGCGAGAACGCAAACGGCCAAGGCAGATGCCTTGGCCGTTGAAGCGGGATCGTCAGAGCCCGATGGGCCCCCGGAGGTTATTCGTCGATTTCGACTTCTTCGAGTTCGTCGTCGCCGAGTTCTGGATCTTCGCCAAACAGGCCTGCGGCAGCGCCCGGACCGTGATCGTAGCAGTCACCGTTGTGCCACAGCGGCATGCCGGCGGCATAGCGAGCCGACAGAACCAGAACTTTTTCTTCCGAACCCGGCTTGGCATACGTGGGGCTGACAGGATCAATCCCCTGCGACAGAAACTCATCCAGACCGAGATCGTCGACGTATTCCTCGGCGTAAATTTCCTCCAGAAATTCGGACTGCAGTTCCTGATCCAACTCGTGTGACATTCTCGCTACTCCAGGCACACCAAGTGCGTCGAAGGGGAAGGGATTGGTCGCCAAAACGACACCGTCTCCGCAGTTCAGCACAGCTAACATGGCAGACCACGCCAACGGCCCAGCCCCTCGCTCCGCTCATCAACCAGTCACACCGTGACAGGCGACGACACGCACGAGTCGCTCGGAATTTGGCTCCGGAACGCCAGACTTCTCACCTCGCCCACACGGCATCCTGCCTGGGCAGCCCACCGGCCTGCAATCACTTCAGCCGGGGCCCAAACGAGCCAACTCAGCCACGTCGATTCAGCGTCGCTAAATCTCAGACAAAGTTCATCTTAGGGCGGGTCAAGTACCTGCGGTTTCCAAGGATTTTCGGGGGGCTGATGCGAAATGTCAACGAAAAAATCGGGGAAATGAAGTTCGCACTCCGGGCACCTCTCTGTGCGTCAGCCGTTCGGGCCGGGCGCAGGGGGCTCTCTCCCCGGCCGAGAGCCGCGCGGGGGCCGCCGCTAATCGGGCCGCGAAACGCCGTAACGCTTCAACTTGCGATCCAGCGTGGAACGCTCGATCCCCAGCGAGAGCGCCGCCTGAGATTTATTCCAGTCCATCGATTCGAGCGTGGCCAAGATGTAATCCCGCTCGACGTCTTCCAGCGGCTTGCCCAAGGCGTCCCCGCCCAGTTCGGCCCGCCGTTCCAGTGGGCTGCCCCCCGGCAGATCGGCCTCAAAGCTCGAGATCCGGATGTCCGTCGGCTCAATCACGTCCCCTTCGGCAAGAATAAAGGCCCGTTCGATCGTGTTGCGGAGTTCCCGGACATTGCCGGGCCAGGCCTGCTCCAGCAGCATGCGTTCTGCCGCCGCACTCAGTTCGCGCTCGGGGCGGCCCAGCTTATTGGCAATGCGGGAAATGAAATGCCGCGCGAGGATCAGCACGTCGTGGCCGCGAGATCGCAGCGAAGGAACCTGAATATCGACGACGTTCAGGCGGAAGTAGAGGTCCTTGCGGAACCGGCCGTCACGGACAGCCTCTTCCAGATCGCGATTGGTGGCGGAGACCACGCGGACATCGACGCGAATCTGCTTGCCCCCCCCCACGCGCTCGAACGGATGACCTTCCAGCACACGCAGGAACTTGGCCTGGATGGCAGCGGACATTTCGCCCACTTCGTCCAGAAACAACGTCCCCTGATTGGCCTGTTCAAACTTGCCCGCCTTCTGGGACGTGGCGCCAGTGAACGAGCCTTTCTCGTGGCCGAACAGCTCGCTTTCCAGCAGGGATTCGCTCAACGCGGCGCAGTTCAGGCAGACAAACGGTCCCCCGGCGCGACGGCTGTGGCGATGGATGGCCCGGGCGACCAGTTCCTTGCCCACGCCACTTTCCCCGCGGATCAGGGCGGTGGCGTCGGTGGGGGCAACGCGACGAATTTCATTGGCCAAACGGACGATGGGAGCACTGGAGCCGACAATTTCGCTTTCGTCGGCCAACTGCTTCCGCAACGTGTTCGCTTCGTTCTTGGCAACCTGCAGACCGGCGATCAGGCTTTCGCGGTCAGCCAGATTCGCCAGGGCCACTCCCAGGTGACCGGCGATAGCGACGGTGTGCTCCAGATCGCTGTCGTTGAGCGGATTCTCAGGATTCGCCGAGTACAGGTGGATCAGTCCCATCAGCCGCTCGCGGTTGAAAATCGGCGTGCACAGAACGCTCCGCGCGTGCATTTCTCCCAGACTGTCCCGGTCAGACAGCAATTTGTCGGTCGCGACGTCGTCCACTACGACGGCGTCCTGCTGAGCGAGGACGAGCCGCGTTAAGGATGTGGAGACCATCTCGTATGGCTCTTCCGCCTTGGAGCGGTAGGCGGAGAGCTTAAAGTCGGTGTCGGAGACCTTGGTCGTTCCCGCGGCCACGCTGCCGCCGGTGCAGATCAACAGGGCACCGATGTTCGCGCCAGTGGCCTCCAACAGGGAATCCAGTACGACCCCGCCCAGTTCAGCCGTAGAGCGGGCCAACCCCATTCGCAGAGCCAGATGGTAAACCCGCCCAAAATCGCCCACATGCAGGCTGCCTGCATTGGCGGGGAGACGGTGCACGACGCGATGCATTTCGAGATCGGCGGCGGCATTCTGGGCGGCCAGTTCAGCCGCAGCGGGAGACCGCTGCACCAGCGTGCGATCGGACGGGAGCGTGTCGGCGGCGCGGTCGGGCAACCGAAAGTGCACCTCTGTGGTGCCCAGCCGAATCACGTCGCCATCCCGCAGGGGACAATCCCCGGCGACCAACTGGTTGCCAATGTAGGTTCCGTTGCGGCTGTCCCGATCCCGTACCACCCAACTGTCCAGCGACCAGAAGATTTCGCAGTGACTGCGGCTGCAGATGTCGTCTTCGAGGACGATGCGGTTGTTGCTGCCGCGCCCGACGGTCACTTGATGGTGCGGGTCCAGCAGGTAGACGAATCCACGACGGTTCTGCTCGACCACGGTGATATAGGCCGTGTGGTCGTTTGCCGGGCCTTGAGAGTCGTCCCGAAAAGGCTGTTCAGCCATGCCTGTGGTAACATTCGTCCAGGGGTGACGAAAAAGGGATGTACGTGGAGCGGACGCGAGAGAGACGCCCGCCGAGGACCGCCCAAGGTTGCGGTGCCCCGGTGGTCAATCTTCAAGAATGTACTCTATCAGTCTGGCGGGGATTTTCCCTGTCCGATTCCCGAGGCCTGGCGAGTTTCCTCGCCGAGTCAGTGGGTACACGGGAACGCCCGGACAAGTCCTGGTTTTTGCCGTGGCGACTTGATTTGCGCAACCGCGGCGGGCAGAGTAACTTGCGGGGTGCCCATCTGATGATTTTTCCGAACGATCTGTGCGAGACAAGGTAGCGGCGATGAAACACTGGGGCTGCGTGGCGTGTCTGGTGCTGATCGGTCTGGTCAACGTTGGTCGGGGCGAGAACTGGCCTCGCTTCCGAGGCCCCAACGGTTCTGGGGTGTCTGCCGACCACGGTCTGCCAAAATCATTCACCGCCAACGACTTAAGCTGGAACATCAAGCTGCCCGGCATGGGCCATAGCAGCCCCGTGGTGTGGGACGATCAGGTGTACGTCACTGTCGCCAACGAAGCCGGCAGCGAGCGGAAACTGGTGTGCCTGGACGCAGCCACCGGGACGGTCCGCTGGACGTCCCTGCTCGCGATGACTGGCGTGAGCCTGCATGCCAAGAACAGCTACGCCAGCGACACTCCTGCCGCGGACGAACAGGGCGTGATCTGCACTTTTGCCGATCAACAGAAGACGATGATCACGGCGTATTCGCACGCCGGGGAACAGCAGTGGCAGCGGCAGTTGGAGACCTTTTTGGCGCAACACGGTCCCGGGGTGTCTCCGATCATTGCCGAAGGACTGGTGATTCTGCCCCGCGATATCGACGGCCCCAGTGAAATCGTGGCCTTTGACCGCCAAACGGGAGACACACGGTGGTCGGTCCCTCGCGGCTTTGACCGCGCGTCGTATGCCACCCCCCTCATTCGAACAGGAGCGAGCGGAACGACCGAGGTGGTCTGTCTGGCGAGTTCACTCGGACTGACCGCGCATGCCCTGGCCACCGGCGAACAGACATGGTCCACCGAGCCACTTCCCGCCCGGACGGTGGCATCGCCCATTGAGCACCTGGGGCTGATTATCGCCCAGTGCGGCCAAGGGGGGGGCGGGACGTTGCTGATTGCGGCAGACCCGGGCAAAGTGCAGCAGGGAAAAGCACCGATTGCCTTTCAGACGGACAAATTGCTGCCGTACGTCGTCTGCCCGATTGGATATGGCAACGACCTGTATCTGTGGGCGGACCGCGGTGTGGTGACCTGCGTTTCCGGCAGCACGGGCGTTGAGATCTGGACGGAGCGGATTGGCGGCAAGTTCTCCGGTTCTCCCGTGTGCGTCGACGGAACTCTTTACTGTATCTCGGAATCCGGCGATGTCGTGACGGTGGGGACCGGACCCAAGCCGGTCGTGTATGGCAGTTGCCCGTTGGGAGAGTTCTCGTATTCCACGCCGGCCGTCTCGAACGGCCGGATCTTCTTCCGGACCGCCAACCGCCTCATGTGTCTGAGCGCCCGCTGAGGATCACCGCTCCCGGCATGGCAGTTGCTTTCTTTGAGGGTCATTTTCCCAATCGTCACGAAAGTCCTCCCTGCCCGATCGGCGTGAGCCGGGGCGGGGAGGTCTCCCTGGAATGACGCTGGGAACCGTTGACGCCGCTGGCGAGGCGTCTGCGATCGGGCAATGTTTTGGGGCGAAAAGGGGCCAGGGAATGCCAGCTTGGGACGGGGGCGAGTGCCCAGAGTGCGGCACCTACATGCCGGCGAATCTCATTCATTGTCAGTCGTGCCGGGCCAGGCTCAACCTTGATCTGGCCGAGATCCACGTCGAAATCCCGGACTTTGTACCTCTGCCCGAATTGAATATGGGCAGCGAGCCGCGGGGAGAGTTCTCGCCGACCGAAGAGGACTCGCCACCTGCGCTGCGATCCCCGGCGATCGGAGGGCGGGAGGCTGCACGAGCCTTGCCGAGTACCACCGACGGACCCGGCGATGACGCAGATCAGGGGGACATGCATTCCGCGCTCATCGTCCCCGTGCTGGGAGTGTTCGTTCCCTGTCCTCACTGCGCTGCCGAGCTGAAAGTCAGTCGTGAATTGATCGGGCAGCGCGTGGCGTGCCGACATTGCGATGCGCCGTTCGACCTGCTGCCGGGGGATGCCCTGCCTTTGCGAGCGGCGTATGCCGATTGTGGCTACTGTAGCAAACGGCTGCGGTTGCGGCTGCAATACTTGAATCAGGTGGTCAGTTGTAACGGCTGCCAAGGCAGTCTGGTGATCCAGGATGTGCTGCCCGCTCAGCCAGAGACCATCCGACGCGATGAGCCGATCCGCCAGGTTGGCTCGGACAGTGATGCCAACGTTTCGCCTGCCGGAGTGACCTGAGAGCACGGCGATCCCGCTCGAACAGTCTGTTCACGCAAGGATTGGGTAGCGTGGGGCCCGCGAGCGGGATGACTTGGAGAGTGGTCGTCCAGTCAGCCCGACAGCAGGCAGTCCTGCGATCAGACTTCGTGGACCATCTTGCGGCGGCGGCGCGAACGGCGGGCGTGATGCACGAACTGTTCGTTGTCCTCAGCTTCCGTGAGCACAGAGCCAGCCAGGAGGCGGTAAAAGAATAGCAGGATGAACGCGCCGAGCGTCCCCAGCACGAAGCCGGCCGGAGAGACCGGCGTGATTTCGGAGGCGTCCCAAAAGAAGGCCAGCGTGCCGCAACCAATGACACTGCCTGCAATGCCCGTCATCATCGTGCCGACCGCACCACCGGGATCGCGGCCGGGCATGACCGCTTTGCCAGCGAGCCCGACAAGCGTGCCAAAACCGACCCACATGAGCACCTCACGGGCCGATTGCTCGAGCAGCGGCATGATTTCGGGAGTGGACATGGGACGCGGTCCTTGCGTCAGGAGAATCGCCTCAGCGAATCGCGCAGCCGTTGAACCGGCGTGACGGGAACGGCGCTGTGAATCGGTATCGACAGCCGGCGGCGGGGTCGCCGACATTCTTCGGAGTGAGCGGCACAGACTCTTTAGCCGTCAAAGTCCATCGTCTTGTGCGTCGGTGATGTGTCCGTGGCAAACGTCGCCGATTGCGACATAATGCGAATTCCATTTCGAGCCGTCGGACCCGGTTTTGTCGACGGTTGTGCGGCCCGCATGCTGCGGCGCGGTGATTGCGAGACCCTCTGCGTGCTGGCCCTCCCCTGCCCCTTCTGCAAGTCTGATCCGCCACTATGCTTGGTCTGATTGCTGCCACGTTTGGAACTGCGTTTATCGCGTCCGCTGTGCTGACCGGGCTGATGCGGCTGGTTTCCAATCGCATCGGGTTTGTGGACCGCCCGGCGGCGGGTCACAAGGCACACGCGCGCCCGGTGGCATTGGGGGGTGGACTGGCGATTGTGGCGGCAGTGGTCGGGCCGCTGTCAGTCGCTGCGCTGACAGCGCCCTGGGTGTTACCGCAACTGTTGAACTGGGGACTGGTGCCGGAAGTGCTGGGCAACTATTTGCCCGGCATTGGCGAACGGTTGCCGCAACTGGGGGCCATTCTGTGTGGAGGCCTGTTGCTGTGTGCTGTGGGGCTGCTGGACGACGTCAAGCCGCAGTCGTGGCGCTGGCGCTTGCTCGTGCAGTTTGTGGTGGCGACCGCGATTGTGATGGCCGGTGTCAAAGCGACCGTGTTTGTCGCGCTGCCCGGTGTGGGAGAAGTGCTCTCGGTCCTGTGGATTGTCACGCTGATCAACGCGGTCAACTTTCTGGACAATATGGACGGACTGTGCGGCGGACTGTCGCTGATTGCCGCGGTGATCTTCGCGTCCATCATGCTGACCCTGACGGCCGAACCCCGCTGGCTGGTCGCCAGTGCGCTGCTAACGCTGGCAGGCAGCCTGGCGGGCTTTCTGGTGCATAACTGGCCGCCAGCCCGCATCTTTATGGGTGATGCCGGGAGCACATTTGTCGGGTTGATGCTGGCCACGCTGACCATTCTGGGGACCTTCTATGATGAGACGACCAGCAGCCGTCATGTGCTGCTGGCTCCGCTGTGCGTGTTGGCCGTGCCGCTGTATGACTTTTGCTCGGTCATGGTGATTCGCCTGAAACATGGTCACAGCCCGTTTCATCCGGATCGCAATCACTTTTCGCATCGGCTGGTCGATCTGGGGATGACTCGAAAAAAAGCCGTGCTGACGATCTACCTGACCACCGTCATTACCGGGTTGGGTGGGTTGCTGCTCTACGAAGTCACGACGTGGCACGCCGCCGTGCTGGTGCTGAGCCTGCAAGTCTGTGTCTTGCTGCTCGTCGCCATC
>JBGSIP010000529.1:0-3803 GCA_041742495.1 Planctomycetaceae bacterium | reverse complement strand
CAAGATGCTCATTGCCAAGCTCCACCAGCGACGCGCCGAAGAACAGGCCGCTGCCACGGCTGCACGCCGGGGCGAAATGTCCAAGATCGGCTTTGGCGGCATCACGATTCGTAACTACGTGCTGCAGCCCGAGCAGTTTGTCAAAGACACCCGCTCCAAGCTCAAGACCGCAAATCCGCTGGTTGTGCTCGAAGGCGAGCTCGATCCATTCATCAATGGATATCTCCGCTGGTCCATCGGCAAGCTGGTGGTGGAGGACGACGAAGACTAACGGCTGCACCGTTCCCACTGCTGGCTGGCCCAGCAGTGGGAATACGGCTTTGCTCAGCGTTTGTCATCGGGACCCGTTGAGACCGCCGCAGCCATGACATCCAGAGGGTCCGCGCGAAGCGGGCCCTGTTTGGATGTGGCCGACGTCTCCCAGGGGGCCAGCCGTGGCTGCCGGACTATCGTGGCACGCTGCTGGACCATGCCGGGATGCCGCCGCTGGCTTGTTGCCGTTCAAAAGCGACCCAATATGGGCGTTCCGGAGCATTCGGGACATTTTCGTTGACCATCAGCGGGACCGACGTCGCCCACCACGCCTCATACGCCTTGCGCATCTCGGCGACGACTTCCGGGTGCTGATCGATCACGTTCGTCGTTTCGGCGGGATCGGCTTCGATGTCGTAGAGTTCACGATTGTTGACGAAGCGAAACCGCTCACTGCGCACGGCACACTTGGTGAACTTGCCCGTGTTCGGGTCGGCATTTTTCTCCCAGCGTCCCACATGTGTAAACAGATAGCGGTCCGGCCACGCAACCTGTGACAACGCCTCGGGAGTTGCCCCTACGCGCGCTGCTTCCAGCAGTGGCAACAGCGTGCGGCCGTCGCGGGGAATGCCGCCGACCGCAGGCTGCCCACCCGCCAGTGCCGTCAGCGTGTCAAACACATCCATGTGGGCGACCAGTTGGTCGACATCCTGACCGGGACGCAGCACTCCCGGCCAACGCCAAAAAGCGGGCACGCGTGTGCCCCCTTCGTAGGGACTCCCTTTGCCGTCCCGCATGCCGCCAGAAAACAGCGCCACCGGCTTGCCGTGCTGCTTGCCCTTGAGGGTCGATTGGCCGTTGTCGGTCATGAAGATGAACAGTGTGTTGTCGTCGAGGCCCCACTCCGTCATTTTTCCCATCAGCCGACCGATGTTGTCGTCGATGTTGGCAATCATGCCATAGCGGGCTGCCGTCGGTTCATCAAAGCCCAGATCAAGGAACGGTTGCTTGTATGATGCTGGAGCGATCATCGGCGCATGGGGCGCGTTGGTCACCAGATAACAGAAGAACGGCTCTGGCTGTTGGGCTCGAGTCTGCATCCAACTCAGCGCCGCATCAAAAATCACGTCAGTGCAAAAGCCGGCGGTCTGCACAAACTGACCGTTGTGGCGGAAGACGCAATCGAAGTACGTGTTCTGCTTGTTCGGCGGGGCGTCAGCGCAGCTGGAATCGTACGCCTGCCCAATTCCTCCAGCCCCGTGAATGAAGACTTCGCCAAACCCGCGTTGACCGGGCTGATATTCGTCCTCATCCCCCAGATGCCACTTGCCGAAAATCCCGGTTCCGTAGCCGGCCTCCGCCAGCACTTGCGGCAGCGTTTGCGTGTTCAGCGTGAGTCGTTCGCGTTCCAGAATGGTGTGCGTGATGCCGTTGCGAAATTCGTGACGTCCGGTCAGCAGTGCCGACCGCGTGGGGGCACAGGTGGGGCTCACGTGAAAGTCTGTGAACCGCGTGCTCTGTGAGTACAGTTCGTCCAGGTGCGGAGTCTTCAGCACCTCGTTGCCCAGGCACGAGAGCTCCCCCTTGCCCTGATCGTCAGTCATCACCAGCACGATATTGGGCCGCCGCCCCGCGAGTGATTTTTGTGCCGGCTCAGCCGCTGCAGGCTGCCACCCGCCAGCCAGCACGCCCAGCATCGTCAGCAAACACAGCGAGAAACCACACCACGTTTGGGACTGCATTGTCATCGTCACCCCTGGCTGCGAATCCATTGGCCGATCAAACCGTTCCACCGGCCCCATAGATCAACGAGTATGCATTGGTGTGGCAGGAATTTCCTCTGTGACACCACCTCCGCGGGCGAGAGTCTGGAAATTTTCACCCGGAAATGTTCACGCAGAGAGATTCACGCAGAGTGATTCACCCGGCGTCACCCCGGGGGAAGATCCATTCAGACCGGTCCGCCTGGGTGCAGCAGGCAGGCCAGCAGCAGCCACCCAAGTTCCCACGTCGGTCGCAGCAGAACGACGAGCGCTCAGGAGATGCGAACCTGCAGGTCATCTCCGCTCAATCGCACATCGAAGAGACGCACCGGTTCGGTTGCCGGCATGCAGACCGGGCGGCCAGTACGCAAGTCGAATCTAGCGCCGTGGCGCGGGCATTCGATGGCATGCTCGGCGATCGGGCCATCGGTCATTGGCTCGCCATCGTGCGTGCAGGTATCTTCAATGGCAAAGTATTGCTCGCCAATCCGTACAACCAGCACAGAGACATCATCACACAGCACGGAGATTCGTCCGCCATCCGGCAGTTCGCTCACCGCGGCCACTGTCTCCCAGACCTCTGCCATAACGCTGCCAGCTTTCCACAATTGGCCCACCGGCCCACGCAGCCAAATTTGGTGTCGACCATCGACACGCGGTCTCACGGCAAGCTACCCGACGAACAACAATGACCTGGATCGATCACGGGTCCCACTGGCTTCGCCTGGGCCGAGTTTCGCGAAGTGAAATCCGACACTGGCAAAACCAGCCGCGCACAGCCCGTGGTGGCGTGGGCATCGTTCAACAGGCCGCTATTCGCCAAAGCCCAACCGCTGCAGAATCGCTGCGCTGAGCGTCTCCCGGACACTCTCGACGGCAATGCGATCAAGCACGTCCTGAAAGAAGCCTTCCACAATCATGTGCATCGCATCCCGGCGGGACACACCACGGCTCATGCAATAAAAGACCTGGTCTTCGTCCACCTTGCCGGCGGTCGCTCCGTGCGTGCAGCGAACGTCGTCCGCTTCAATCTCCAGTCCCGGAATCGCATCAACGCGTGCTTCGCGAGACAGAATCAACGCATCATTCCGCTGGTAGCCATCGGTAAGCTGCGCCGGTGGATCAACCTTGATCATACCGCGCCAGATCGCCCGGGACTCATCACTGACCACTTCCTTATAGAGGAGGTCACTGGTCGTGTTGGGCTGATGATGGGTCTGCTGGGTGTAATAGGAAATGGTCTGGCGATCTCGCAAAAACGAGACCCCATTAACCTGTCCACGGGCTCCCCGACCATCGAGGTGCACGTCCTGGTGGACGTGTGCGGTGCGAGCCCCAAGGCTTCCGACAGTCCACTGCAGGTCAGCATTGGCAGCCACGCGACCAGACTGGTGAGCAAAGTGAAACACCTTGTCCCCCCAGTTCTGCAATTGAACGTACTGCAGGCGCGCATTGGCGCCGACCAGCAACTCCACCGCCCCGACATGCAGCCCCGGATGAGCGGCATCGGCAGACGACGTCTCTTCCAGCAGTGTGGCGGAGGAGCCCTCTTCCAGAATGACAAGCGTATGACTGAAGTCTGCTCCGCCTGCGGTAGCCAGTTCAATCAGGCTATACAACGGCTCGGTGACTTCCACATTCCGCGGCACATACAGCACGGCCCCGCCAGTCACAAAAGCGGCATGCCAGGCAGAAAACCAGTCGGTTCCCGCCGCCACCCCCGACGTCATGAAGTGCCGTTCAAGCAACTCCGGACGCGCCTGAAGCACGCTAGCCAGATCGCCAAAC
>JBGSIP010000528.1:0-1813 GCA_041742495.1 Planctomycetaceae bacterium | reverse complement strand
GGCCGTTCCACGGCAGACCTGGACGTGGAACTTGCCTTGCGGCTGGAAACGGAACTGGTTGTAAAAGGTGGCCACGCCATAGATCTTGCTCGAGGGCAGATCCAGGTACTTGCCGATCCGCACGACGGCGTCTCGGGAAAGGTATCCGTGGCACCGCTGCACATCCTGCAGGATGGGAATCAGGGCGGCGCGTTCCGCCTTCGGATACTTGGCGAAGATCGAGTCGATGTCCGACGTAATCACGTTGTTGACTCCTCCTAGGAGTACGAAACCCCACTTTGAAACGGCGTGCGACGCATCGCAGCCCGCCGTGGGTGGTGGTCGACACGTTTGTGACCGAGGCGGGCGGTCGCACGGCCAAGTGTTGAATGCAAACGCTGTACCACTCGCCGAGTTGACCAGAATGGGGACGCATTATTGGCCGGCCCTACGCGAAGCGGTCAGCATGCCGACACAGCGCAAGTCGTTTTTGCTGCGGCAAATCCGCTTTCAGACCGGTCGTGCCACCGTTCTTCCGAAGGAGTGATGGACGTCGCGTTGCCTTGTGTGGCCGCAGGCTCGACCGTATGATCTTTTCATACACTGTATCGGGCGGTGTGTGGGGAGACCGCCGATTTCGCGTGCCAAAACGCTGTCGAAGGTGGGCCATGACCGTCCGTTTCAAGCTCATCATGCTCTTGATCGCCGTCATTCTCACGGCCAACTCCGTGCTTTGCCTGGTCGGGGTGCACTACGTGGGGCGGATCTGGCTGGAGCAGATCCAGGATCATGTGCGGGCGAATCTGGGAACGGCCGTGGCGTCGTACCAGAATCAGGTTCAGCGAATTCAGGAACTGTTGGACGTCGCCGTGCTGGACGATTCGTTGGTGCCAACTGACCCCATCGCAAATTCCGACCATACGCGCCAGGCCATGGGACGGTTCCAGGCGATCGGGCACCTGGACTTTCTGACCCTGCTCGACTCGCAGGGACGGGTGGTCCACCGTGCGGCCAACGCGGATCGTCACGGCGATCTGCTGACTGAAAACCCGCTGGTTCGCTACGCCATGCGCGACAGCAAGACGGCGTCGGGCACTATCCTCATGACGGCCGAGCAACTGGCGAGTGAGGAACCACATCTTCCGGAGCGGGCGACTTTTCGTGTGCAGGATACGCCCACTGCCAAGCCGACAACCGATAAGTTGCGAACCGATGGGATGGTGTTGGCGGCGGTCGTGCCGATTCGCGACGGGGACCGGCAGTTAGTGGGGTTTCTGTTCGGCGGCAAGTTATTGAACCGTCGCAATGACATCATCGACGGGATCACACACGACGTGTTTGCCGCGGAGCGGCAAGAGCCCACCGCGATGGGAACGGTTACCGTTTTTCAACGCGATTTGCGGATTGCCACCAACGTGTTGGATAGCGACCGCCAGCGCGCACTGGGGACGCGCATGAGTTCCCCCGTGTTTGACTCGGTGCTGGTACGCGGCGAAACCTGGTCGGCCTCGGCGTTCGTCGTCAATGACTGGTACGTTACGGCTTATCGGCCGATTCGCGATCCGGATCAGAAGATCATCGGTGCGCTGTACGTGGGCATGCCCCGAGCACCGCTTGTCTATCGGCGGAACGTCCTGATGGCGATTTTTCTCGGCGGAGTGATGTTGTCGACGATTGTGGTGCTGGGACTGTTGATGGGGGTGACCCACTGGGTTTTGCAGCCGATCGGTAAGATCTTGGACATGTGTCACCGAGTGATCCGGGGCGATTTGGCTGCCAGAGTGGGGATTCGGCCGCAGTGTGAATTTGGCGACCTGTGCCAGACGGTCGACGA
>JBGSIP010000527.1:0-2186 GCA_041742495.1 Planctomycetaceae bacterium | reverse complement strand
ATTCCACGTCGAAGGTCGACCCGATGATCTGGGTGACCAGACCTGTGGTTTGCAGAGCAGTCGCTGTCGCCATGATTCCAACTCTTTACTTCTAACTGGCGTTGAATGTCCACTTGGGCGAGCCACAAGCTGATTGGCTCTGGCCCCGGCAAGTGTCTTTGTGCCTGTGCGGCAAAGTGATTCGCTAAGATGTGGCGAGGAGAATCCGCTCGCCCAGGTTATTCGAGTGCGGCGGCTCCGCCGATGATTTCGCTCAACTCGGACGTGATCTGCGACTGGCGAGCCCGGTTGTAGCGCCGCGAGAGATTGCCAATCATTTCGCCCGCGTTTTCGGTGGCCCCCTTCATGGCGACACGGCGAGCGATCTGTTCGCTCACGGCGGCATCCAGGAAGCACTTGAACAAGCGAGCCTTGAACGCTGCGGGGACGATCTCCGCCAGAATCGATTCCGACGAAGGCAGGAACTCGTATTCGACCGCCGCGGCACCGGTGGTTGCGGCCGAGGAAGCCTCGTCCAGTCCGCCCAACGGCAGCAAGGTTTCCACCACCGCCTGCTGCCGCGAGATGGAAACAAAGCGGGTATAGACGACATCGACACGGTCAATCTGACCGGTGATGAATTCGTGGATGTAGCGACTGGCGATGACGTCGATGTCGTCAAAGCCGGGCTTGTCCTCGAACTTGGTGAAGGAGTGATCGACCTTCGTGCCTTCGAACTTCATGAACGACAGGCCACGCTTGCCCGAGACTTCCAGTTGCACGCCGGTGCCCTTCTCGCGGAATTCGCGCAACGTGCGTCCGGCGGCCCGCAACACGGCGGAGTTGTAACCCCCACACAAGCCCCGGTTCGACGTCAGCACCAGCACCAGCGACTTCTTGACTTCGCTGCGGGATTCCAACAGGGGATGGGCCACTGCCGAGCCACTGCGGCTAAGATCAGCGACGATTTCGGCAATCTTGCGGGTGTAAGCAGCCGCTTCCATCGCCCGGTCCATGGCCTTCTTGAATCGCGCCGTGGCGATCAGTTCCATGGTCCGCGTGATTTTGCGGATGTTCTTCACGGCCTTGAGCCGCTTGACGATTGCTCTCGCCTTGGCCATCGCTGCTCAGTTCACCAGATGATTTCGAGGACGATCTGCGACCGCAGGCGAGAACAGCCTCGCCTGCGGCACACACAGGAATTTCTCAGACCGTGACCAGTGTCTTGCCGACTTGGCTGAACGACTCGTCGAGCGCCTTGTTCAGGGCCTCGATGGTGGCATCGTCCAGTTTGCCAGTGCTGCGAATCTTGCCGCACAATTCGGACTTCTGATCGTGCATGAACGTCAGCAGGTCTTTTTCGGCCTGCGGAACCTTCGCCGGAGGAACCCGATCGAAGTAGCCCCGCTTGCCGGCATGGATACTGATGACCTGATCCACCACGTCCATCGGCTGATATTGCGGCTGCTTGAGCAGTTCGACCATGCGGTAGCCGCGGTCCAACTGAGACTGCGTGGCCTTGTCGAGTTCTGTTCCCAACTGAGCAAACGCTTCCAGTTCGCGGAAGGCAGCCAAGTCCAGCTTCAGACCCCCGGCGACTTTCTTCATGGCCCCGATCTGGGCGTTGCCGCCGACGCGCGAAACGCTGATCCCCACGTTCACGGCGGGACGGACCCCGGCGTAGAAGAGATCCGGCTCCAGATAAATCTGGCCGTCGGTGATCGAAATCACGTTGGTCGGAATGTACGCCGAGACTTCCCCTTCGAGGGTCTCGATGATGGGCAGTGCCGTCATCGAGCCACCACCCAGCTCTTTGCTCAGTTTGGCGGCCCTTTCCAGCAGTCGGCTGTGGCAGTAGAAGACGTCCCCGGGGTAGGCTTCGCGGCCAGGGGGACGACGCATGAGCAGTGACAACTGACGATAGGCCTGAGCCTGCTTCGACAAATCGTCATAGATGACCAGCGTGTGTTTGCCGCTGTACATGAAGTACTCGGCCATCGCGGCACCGGCGTAGGGGGCGATGTACTGCAGCGACGCGGGATCGGCCGAAGACGCAGCGACGACGATGGTGTAATCCATCGCGCCGTGCTCCTTGAGCACTTCCACCACGCTGGCGATGGACGCCGATCGCTGACCACAACCGACGTAGACGCAAATGACGTCCTTGCCCTTTTGATTGATGATGGCATCAACGGCGATGGCCGTTT
>JBGSIP010000526.1:0-1798 GCA_041742495.1 Planctomycetaceae bacterium | reverse complement strand
GGATTGAAAGGGTTAATCATCTACTTTCCTTCGATCAACCCTGCAACCAACAGCCCGCTCTCCATTCCTCAAGAGTACCGCAACCTGGTATTCAGCAACAAAACAGGCTGGCCAGCCTTCCTTGATCGACTGACCAGCCTGTCTCACGTGCAGTGTTTGTGAGGTGCCACAGCAGGCTCCGCGGTAGTCGGTGTCCGTTGCAAGTACATGTTCGCGGAACACCAGGCACCCAACCCTGTCGCCGATTAATGGTCCAAATTGTTTACTACGTAGGGAATACGATCTTCTCCGTTCATCAATTCAATCACATAGTAGCCCGGAACTTTGACTCTGGATCGACCGTTTTGGCCAGCTTTGAGTTTGACTGGCTTCACAGAATTGTCACTATAAGCAATTTCGGCATCGGGACGTGAAGCCAGCGTGTCGATCTGAAACCCAACATAGGAAACTGACCCGGGTGTGCCTTCGGCGGCTTCAGTGTTCGTCAGAGTAAAAATACGGAAGTCTTTGTTCGAACGGCCCCAACCAGTGACTCGCAACGTCGATGTAGCGGTTTGTTCAAAGTAGACGTTATTGGCAGCTTCCGGATGACTGGGACGCACGCGAAGCCATCGGTCCCACTTCTCATCGTCGGTGGCAGGAAGTTGCCTCAAACGTGGAACATGATGCCTAACCTTTGCGAGGTCAGGCGTGCTGAGATCTTCACCGGCTTTGGGAACGCAATTGCTATCCTCGCACTCTCCTGGAAACGCGTTTGCGCTCAGATCAATCGTATCGAACACGTACTCGGGATTGTCGCAGTTGGGGGCATCGATTGCGTGCAACTCGCCATAGCAGAGCCATACGTTCAGATCATCGTCCAGCGGTGCCCACATATACTTCGCGCAAAAATTGCTCGTCTGCGCCGAGCACAGGCCCGGTCCTGCGACCAGCATCAACAGCACTAACAGCGACTTGATCCACATCCGCGTTGCTCCCGTCCGGTTCAAAAAAATGTCGCCGGTCAGAACTCCCCAACCGGCACGCCGTCGTCTCGTGTGGCCAGCCGCTTGAAGGTTGTCAGGTCCACGGTCTCGCCAAGAAACCGAACGCTGCCGTCTGTCAACAACACCTGCGCGCCGCCGCGATGAGACGAACTGATCGGGTTGTTGATCCCTCCGGTCCCCAGCCCCGGCAGCACGCCGTCCGCTTCGTTGGGGGCATACCGAATGGTGACCAGATTGTGGGTCTCTCCCGGGGCCCCTGGAAACGGCGGGTAGGTGCGATAGTTAGGGGGCGTCCCCTGCGAATTGGTCCCCGCAATCCACGACTGTGGCCGCGAGGTCTCCTTGGGCAGCAGCGTGCCGGCTGCGGTCTTCAGAAACGCAGAGATCTCCGCCACGATGATCACATTCGACGTTCCGTCGGTCGCATCGCGCAACCGGAGCCCCTGGTTCGCGATCAGCATGCCCCCCGCCGAAGCCACCCAGTGGTCGTGAAACCGCAGCAGGTGTTCACCCGTGTTTCCACAAACGCGTCGTCCGGCACTTTTCGGCCGGCCGCCCCCATGGCGGGGGCCCCGGCACTGGTCCCCGTCCGCGTGGCGCCGGAGACGCCGACATAGCTGGGAATCATCAGCGTGAAGTTGGAGATCCTCACCCGATCGTCCGTCTGTGCCGAGGGGCAGCGCAGCACGTCCATGAACAGACCGTCCACGACACTGCCGTTGGTGAACGCGTTGCCGTTGTCGGGGACGTTGTGATTGAAGCGATCGTAGATCGTCCCCTGCTCCAGGCCGGGCAGCAGCCCCACCAGCCAG
>JBGSIP010000525.1:0-3687 GCA_041742495.1 Planctomycetaceae bacterium | reverse complement strand
GGGGACGGGGCAGAATCCTCAGACGGGAAGGGCATGGGGAGAGTCCACCAGGACGTTGGGAGGGGAGTTGGCAGGGCAGAACAGAACCCAAGCGGCTTGGTCCAGTTGTATCGACTGTAGGCAACATCGCAACGGTGCGGTCTGATCCGACCACGACCGTTGTTGATGCTCACAACTGTTGCGCGCGTTACTCATCCCCTGCAGATCGTGACAGGGGTGACGTGTTCGTCCGTCGTTGGAATCGTTACTGCCCGCGGGATGGTTGCGATCTGGACGCGGACTGTGCACGTTGACCGACGACGATCATTGACAAACCGAAAACTGCCGAAGGAACGAAGGTCGAACGCTGCCGAACGTTCTTCCATTCCCCCCTTGCGGCCCGGAACTCAATCATGATCTCGCGGAAAGAATTCACCACGCTGTGGTGTGGAGTCTGGTTGAGCGGAATGGCCTGTGGAGCCGTACTCTCCACGGTATCGCCCCCCAATGCCGCCGTCGCCGTGCCACAGCCAGCGACCCAGGACTACGTGAGCGACGAAATCTTCGACGGCACGTCGGTTGTTGCGCAGGCCAGCGACGTGTTGTCCCGCGTCTCGCGGCAGGTCTCGCCCAGCGTGGTTCATATTGAAGCCGAACGGCAGACCGCCAACGGTGCCCGCGTCGAGGAAACCGGCTCAGGCGTCATCATGACCAGCGAACAGTGGAATGGACTGTTCGTGGTCACCAACCGTCATGTCGTCACCGGAGCTGCTCTCAAGGACATCAAAATCCAGTTGGCCAGCGGCGAAGTTATCAACCCGGTGAACTCGCTGCTCGACGACAAAAGCGATATCGCCGTACTGCCAATCTCGTCCACCGGCCTGCGTCCCGCCGTGTGGGGCAACAGCGATTCTCTTGATATCGGTCACATGGTCCTCGCCATGGGGAGCCCGTTTGGGCTGAGCCAGTCCGTGACATTCGGCATCATCTCTGCCAAAGGTCGCCGGCAACTGAAGCTGGGCCCGGATACGGAACTCGTCAATCAGGACTTCCTGCAGACCGACGCCGCCATCAATCCCGGCAACAGCGGCGGTCCGCTTGTGAACACGCGCGGGGAGATCATTGGCATCAACACAGCCATCGCCAGCAACAGCGGCGGATGCGAAGGGATCGGCTTCGCGATTCCGGCGAAACTGGCCGCTCAAGTCGTCGAGCAACTGGTGCGCTACGGCAAAGTCAACCGCGCTTACATGGGCGTCAAACTGGACCCGGCGTTTTCACCGGAATCTGCCCGCCGACTGCGGATGGACCGTCTGGTCGGAGCGCATGTGCTCGAAGTGTATCGCAACACCCCAGCCGCTCAGGCCGGTTTGCAGCCCGATGACATCATTCTGGTCTTCAACGGCGTCCCTGTGCAGGACGAGAATCACTTCATCAACCTGGTGAGCCTCGCCCCGATCTCTTCCCGCGTGGAGATCGAAGTCTTCCGCAACGGTCGCCGATATCCGCTGGGTGTCGTGCTCGCCAATCGCGATGACCTCGAACGCCGGGCGGTCACCGCGTCCCCGTCATTCCCGCAGCGAACACAGACCGTCACGGTCGACGGCATGTAGGTCGCTCGCTGTTCGCCGCGAGAACCGACAACGCTGATCGTCACCGCAGGCTGAAGTGCGTCGGACACAGCCTGAACTACAGATGACTGAGTCTTTCTCCGTGGCTCTGTGCCTCTGTGAGAACCACCAACGAGCGAACGAGACGGGTCGCGCGGACTCTGCGTTCAACGTTGGTTTCTGGCGGGCCCGTGAACCGTGCCGTTCGCGACAGGACACATGACCTCACATAGGCACAGAGGCACGGAGGAGTGTGAGCAGCCTCGCTCACCCGGCGATGGGGGCTGACTCTTTCAGCGACGCGATGGCGCCACGTCGCGTTGGTCTGCCACGTCGTGACTTGCTGCGACTAACGTCGCGGTGCGGTGGCTGCAGACTCCGGTGCGTCGAGTCTGGCTGAGTTCATCGCGCCGGTGGCTCTTTGCCGCGACGCGCGATTGACCAACTCCAGCAACTGTTCATCGTCCGGGTGCCGACGGGCCAGGCTGAGCAAATATTGATACGCCTCCTCTGCTTCACCAGCTTCCAACAACGCCACGGCCAGCCCGCGTCGAAGTTTCTCCGAAGCCGGCAACTGCTCGACGCCATGCCTCAGCAACTGGGTGGCGTCCTGCGGCCGGCCCTGTTGCATCATCAGTTCGCCAATGGTGGAGAAGTGCCACTCTCGGTCGGCCGCTGGCTCAGCCGCAGCCTGCAGGTGGACGTCAATCAATCGATCCACCACCAGCTCCCAATTCGCGGTGTCGCCCGCTGCCCGGTAATGTTCGGCACATTCCCCCAGCGATCGCAAATCGGGTTCAAACTCAGCGATGATCTGTTCGGCGGTGAAATCGTGCGCCAGAAAATCCAGCAGCTTCGCTCGGGCGGAGTCACTGATGCGAAACGCCACGCGGAAGTGAGTCAGCGCCTCCTCACGTGATCCCGCGTTCCACTGATGCACGCCGTAGGCTAGTCGCACGTTGGCCGCATCGGGTCCGACAGCCATCGCTTGCGTCAGCCAGGCGGCTTCGTCCTCCGCAGTGGCCCCTTCAATGAAAGCAGTCTGCGCCAGCAGCAAGTAGCACTCCGGTAGCGTGGGGCACGCACGCAGCGCCCGACGAGTGCGATCCAACGCCACCTGCAACAACTTCTGATTGGCCCCCATGATCTTGGGCTTGGACAGCCAGCCTTGCAGTTGCTCCAAGTCGTCAAATCCTCCGTGGCGAACCGCTTCGTGCAATCCCTCGAGTTGAAACGGACACCCGGTCAACTCCTGCCGCCGATTGAACACCGACACCAGCAGCAGGGCCAATCGCGACTGAGGACGCGCGGCAGCAGGATGGATCTTGACCACCCGCATCGCCGCCGCCGTTCGCTCTGCTAACAACTCATCAGGCGACAACGTTTCGTCGATCGGACGACCCGGATGTTCCACCGACAATCGCAAATACCGGTCCCATGACGCCTGTGCCTGCATGGCCGGCTGATACATCCACCAGCCTGCCCCGCAGACGAACACCGCGGACGCCATCAGCAACCCGGTCGCCGCATACGTTCCCCAGGACGGAGCAGGCATCTCGATCGTGGCGGAAGAACGCCGTGATGAGCGACTCGCCTGCCCCGACCGCGCTGACCGCCGCTGGCTGCCAGCCGCCACGGTGGCCTCCGCGACCGGGACTCCCCAGGCCCGAGCGCTCACTGCCAGTAACAGCAACGGTCCCACAATACCCGGCGCGTACCAGTGAAAGTCATACACGGCGTGGACGCAGGTCATGATGCCGGCCGCCAGAAATGCCGTCGCAATTGCCGCATCATCTGACGACTTGCCGGCACGCGCCGCGCGAACGCACCATCGACCGATGAACGCCAACAGCGTGACCAGCAATCCCAACCCCACCCAACCGGTCTCGGTCAGTACGTTCAGATAACTGTTCTCGGCATGCGAAAACTCGCGTGCGTCGTGCAGGGGGGTGACATAGCGATGAATCACATACTTGTGACTCCCCAGGCCCGTCCCCGCGATCGGAAAATCCTGGGCGGCATCCCAGTTGGCCTCCCAGATGCGCCGTCGGCCGCTGTTCTTGTCCAGCTTGTCGACATCCAGCGTCAGCAGGTTGCC
>JBGSIP010000524.1:0-8012 GCA_041742495.1 Planctomycetaceae bacterium | reverse complement strand
TGGGCATGCTGGCCCTGAACGGTCTGCCGCGGTTTTATAACGCCCTGTTTGCTGTGGACACGTTCCGCGGCGCCACGCAAGACAAGTTCTTTCTCGAAATCCCGGCGACCGATCCACAGTTTGAAGCCCCCGAGGTCCGCGAGTTCCTGACGACTCTGCATCCGGTGCAGATTGTGGAATGCCGCGAAGCGGGTGGCTCGGCGGCGATTCCCAAAGTGTTCTTCCAGATCGTGGCTGCCGTCGGGATTGTCGCCTTGATTCCCTTGGCCCTGACCGCCCAGTTTCAGGCGATGCCGCGCAACACGCCCCGCATGGACCTCGTGTGGGACATGGACTGGCAGAGCAAGCTGAAGACTCAGAAATTCTCTCCGATGTTCGCGGACGGCCGCGGCATGCGGGCCCCGATTGAGGGGACTGTGGCCCGCGGATTTTTGAACGACGATGACGAATTCATGCGTGGTCTGCAGTCCGAACAGGCGGACGAGATTCCCGTCGCCAAGGTCCTGCCAGGAGCGCTGGACGACAACGGCCAGCCAGTGAAGCTCGACACCCTCCCGTGGGTCACCGACTTCCCCGTGGAAGTGACGGCCCAGTTGATGGATCGTGGCGAACAGCGGTTTGGCATTTATTGTGCTCCCTGTCACGGCCAGGCAGGTCACGGAGATGGTCTGGTGACGCAGCGGGCCAACCAGTTGATGGAAGTGGGCCGTGCTTCGTGGGTGAAGGTGACTTCGTTCCACGATCCGCGACTGGTCAATCAGCCACACGGCCAGATCTTTAACACGATCACCCACGGTGCCGGAAAAATGCCGGCCTACGGGGCGCAGATCAAGCCTGCTGACCGCTGGGCGATTGTTTTGTATCTGCGGGCCCTGCAGCGTTCACAACGGGCCACGCTGGAAGATGTGCCAGCGGACATGCGTGCGAATCTTCCGGAACTGGTCGTCCCAGGCATGTCTCCAGCCGGGGACGGCTCCGCCACTCCGGCCGCGGGAAACTCGGCGAACGGGGCCTCGGGGACAGATCCAAATGCTCAGGGAACGACTCCCGCGACGGGGACTCCCGCAGCAGGGACTCCCGACCCGGCACAGGCCACGCCCAACAACTGACTCACGACCAGACGAATGAACTGACAGACTGATCCAGCGCGTGCCCGCCTCAGGAGTTTCTGAACGGGCCACAACGAACAACCTTGCGTCGTGCCCTGCAGCGGGCGGCGACAACGAGACGAATCACCTGCCGCCGGGATTGCCCGGGCCGCGGATTTGCGAACTACAACCGGATCCACCACGCCGGACGGCCAACACTATGCATGCACACGGAACTGTCGAACTCGATCGCTCGAAGGTAGAGACCCTGAAGGGTTTGAGCCTGCCGTCGCTGGCCTTGATCGCCGGGGGGGCGATCGTATTGATCGCGGCCTTCATGCTCTCGGCAGGTTCTGATGGAGTGGCCACGCTGGAAGCTCCCGAAGGGGCAGGCAAACGGCACTTCTTCTTCAGTTATCTGGTGTCATTCTGGTTCTTCCTGACCATTTCGCTGGGTGCGTTCTTCCTGACCGCGCTGCAGCATCTCACCCGGTCGGGCTGGGGTGTGGTGGTGCGACGCTTCATGGAACTGCTGGCCCAGGGCGTGATTCCGATGGCCGTGCTGTTCGTCCCAATTCTGATGAACGTGCTCGTCGGCAGCGACTTGCTGTATCCGTGGAACAATCCCGAGCGGATGGCCAACGATTCGATGCTGGTCAATAAGATCGATTACTTCGCTGCCACCTGGTGGACGGTCCGTTCGCTGCTGTGCCTGGCGACCTGGGTGCTGCTGGCCCGCTGGTTCCTGGGGATGTCCGCTCGACAGGATCAAAGTGGCGATCCGGAACTGACGAATCGCATGGAAGGGATGGCCGCTCCCACGATGCTGCTGTTTGCAGTGTCGATCACGTTTGCCGCGATTGACTGGGTGATGTCGCTCGATCCGTACTGGTACAGCACCATCTGGGGCGTGTACTTCTTCGCCGGTTCCGTGCTTTCGTGTGCGGCGGTGCTGTGTCTGGCCGTGGTGTACTTTCGCCTGCAGGGCTGGTTCAAGGGACTGCTCAGCGTCGAACATCAGCACGAAGTGGGACGGGTGATGTTCTTCGCCACCTGCTTCTGGGCGTACATCGCGTTCAGCCAATACCTGTTGTACTGGTATGCAAACATTCCGGAAGAAACGCACTGGTACCATGTGCGTCAAAGTCACGGCTGGGGCTACTTTGCGATCGTGCTGATCGTGGGGCACTTCGCGGTGCCCTTTGTGGGCTTCATGTCGCGGCAGGTCAAGCGGACACCGCACTACCTGGCCTGCTGGGCGGGCTTCATGCTGTTGATGCATTACTGCGATCTGTACTGGTTGATCATGCCGAATTTCTCAGCCACAGATGTTCCGCTGGGATGGCTGGAACTGGCGACGTTTGTCGGTATCGGCAGTATCTGGGCCGGCTCGATTTTGAAACTGGGTGAAGACTATCCGCTGCTGCCCGTGAGGGATCCACGCCTGACAGAGTCTGTGCACTTCCACAATCTTTAGGGAGCACAGCTTCTTCGGGGTACAGCCTTGATTCGCGGGAGCAGATTGCTGAACGTTGCCCGCCGGTGCCGGCTTACTCGGTGATTGACGCGGGGGGCGGGAGACACGGCCGTTCCGGGCTCGCCCGCGGCTGGAGACACTTTGAGACAATTCGCCGCAGGCGACGGAAAACAGGACCTTGGGAAGATGGCCAAGTACGACGATCTTGATGTCCCGCAAATTTCGCTCAGCGTGGGTGCGTTTGTGGTCGCGATGGTGATCTCCGTCGCCGTGCTCCAGGTGCTGTACTATCACTACGTGGAGTTCGAGCGTCTGGACAAGCAGGTGAATGTCACCCGCACGGCCTCCGAGGAAGTCATCGAGGCCCAGAAGGCACAGATTTCCCAGTACGGCTGGGTCAACAAGAGCGAACAGGTGGCCGCGATTCCGATCGCGGAAGCCAAATCGCGGGTGGTCGCGGAATTGAAGTCGGAATAGTCGCTGCGAGGGAACACCCCTGCCGTGGGTCGCCGGGCGTGACCGCGGTGGGCTGCGTCGGATTCCTGTCGCCGCGCATCATCAATCGACAGGCGGCGGAATGAGCAGAAGTGTCAGAAACTGCAGGTTAGCGAGCCCCGGTCTCCGGGATCTGCGACGGCCATTGGGACTGCGGGCAGCGGGGTTGATTTGGTTGTGGTTGCTGGCGGCTCCGGCTGCTTGGGCCGTCCCCATTTCGGACGCGATCGAGAATCGGTCGCTGACAGAACAAGAGGGTGTGGATGTCACGCAGAAGTTTGGCAGTCTGTTGCCACTGCGTGTGAAGTGTCTCGACGAGAACGCCAGTGGCGTGCTGCTGGAGCAGTATTTCCAGCCGGGTCGAGTGGTGCTGTTTACGATGAACTACTCCACCTGCCCGCTGCTGTGCAGCGAGCAATTGGAAGGCCTGTGCCGCACGTTTCAGCAGATGGAGGTGCGGTCCGGGGAGGATTTTGTGGTCGTGTCGGTCAGTTATGACCCGCACGACACGCCCGAGCGCTCGCTGGGAATCAAGCGGCGCTACCTGGGTGAAGATGAACGCCATGTGGGTGACGATGCGTGGAACTTCCTCGTCACCAAACAGGCGACCGTAGCAGAACTGACGGCGGCGACGGGCATCAGTTTTCGTCACCTGCCGGAGAAGAATCAGTATGTTCACCCGGCGGTGACCATTGTCTGCACGCCGGATGGACGGGTGAGTCAGTATTTTCACGGCACCGGGCCAGACCCCGGCGTGCTGGAGGCGGCGATTCGACATGCGGCCAGCGGACAAATTGCCGCAGTCCCGCTCGCCTCTTATCCAGTCGTCTGTTTCTTCTATGATGAGACAGCAGGCGTTTATACGGTGCAAGCCGTGCGTGTGATGCAGTTGGGCGGCGTGCTGACGCTGATGTTCATCGCCGGATTGTGGTGGATGTGTCAGCGAATGGTGAAGTTCAAAGAGGCGGAATTGGCGAGAACGGCGGCGGCCGCAAATGTGGTCGCCGGAATGGGGGTTCAGTCCCCGGCTCCGTAAGTGCAGTTCGAAATGCCCGCCGAGGGTTGGTGGCATTGAACGGCAGGATCAGCCCGTTGGCCGAGTCCTGCCGTTGATCAAGACGTTGCGGTGTGGATGGTGGAGCCTTGCCAGCCAGGCGGGGTCTGTGGTTCAGGTCGTGTGAGGAATCGGGAATGTCTCTGCCGGGAATCGAATCGCTGGGCCTGTCTGCCGCGACGGGCGTATTGGCGCAGATGGAATGGGCCGGGTTTCCCAAGGGAAACTCCACATTTGCCTCGTCAGTGGATAACGCGAACCTGTTTATCTTCTGGCTGAGCATGTTCTTCTTCGTCGGCATCATGGGGGCCACCGCGTGGTTCGCCTGGGTGTATCGACGCCGTCCGGGCATGCGTCCGCTCCCCAGCCCGCATCACAATTTGCCGCTGGAAGTGACCTGGACCGTCATCCCCAGCCTGCTGTGTGTGGTGATGTTCGCGGTCGGGTTCGCCGGTTACATGGACATGTCCACGCCCCCCACGGGAAATACCTTCGATGTCAACGTGACCGCCAAGCAATGGGCGTGGACGTTCCAGTACCCCAACGGCGTCATCTCCGACGACCTGCATATTCCGCTCGACAAGCCGACGCGACTGATCATGCGGTCGCAGGACGTGTTGCACAGCATGTTTATCCCTGTCACACGCGCGAAGATGGACGTGGTGCCCGGCCGTTACACCTCGATGTGGTTTCAGCCGCTGTACGACGGCAGCTTCGATCTGTACTGCACGGAATACTGCGGTACGAACCATTCGGAAATGAACCGCCAGTGCGTGATTCACAAGGATCAGGCAGATTTCGACGCCTGGATGGTAGTCGCCTCCGATCCCACCAAGAATCCCGCCTACCTGGAGGGTCAGAAGGCAGGGGGTGCCTACCTGCCTGCCGTGTATGGGCAAGACCTGTACACGAAGCGTGGGTGCGCCGGCTGCCACTCGATCGATGGCAAAAAGAACACGGGCCCCAGCTTCAAGGGGAGTTGGGGTTCCAAGGTGGAACTGGAGACTGGTTCGCCCGTTGTCTTTGATGAGAATTATGCGCGGGAGTCGATCCTCAATCCGATGGCCAAGGTGCACAAGGGGTATCCTCCCAAGATGCCCAGCTTTGCCGGGCAATTGAAGGATCGAGATATCGACGCGATCATCGCGTTCCTGAAAACGTTGCAGTAAACCGTCCGCGGTACAACGTGAGCAGTCACAGCGGCAGCGATTTTTTTCCTGCTGTCTCCGTAGCCGGCAGGCTCCGGAGACGCGGCAGACTCGAAACCAGAGGTCGTGACTATGTCTGAAGTCTTGGCAGCACCTACATCGCACGCAGCGCCCCACGCCACCGATTACTGGACCCACTCCAAGGGCTGGCAATCGTGGGCCTTCACGCTGGATCACAAGCGGATCGGCGTGATGTATCTGGCGGGCATCACCGTGATGTTCCTCGTGGGCGGGTTAATGGCTCTGTTACTGCGTGCCGAACTGTTTCGTCCCGGCGTGCAGATGTTCGACAACAACTCCTACAACCAGTTGTTCACGCTGCACGGAGCGATCATGACCTTTCTGGTCATCATTCCCGGCATTCCAGCGGCGTTGGGCAATGTGGTGCTGCCACTGATGCTCGGGGCCAAGGACGTCGCCTTCCCACGCATGAACCTGGCCAGCTTTTACCTGTGGTGCGGCGGAGCGATTTTCTTCGTCACCGCCCTCGTGACCGGCGGCCTCGACACCGGCTGGACGTTTTACACCCCCTACAGCATCACCACCAAAACCAGCGTGGTCGTCGCGACGATGGGGGCGTTCATTCTGGGTTTCAGTTCGATCTTCACGGCGATTAACTTCATCGTGACGATTCACACGCTGCGTCCGCCGGGCATGACCTGGTTCCGCCTGCCGCTGTTCCTGTGGGCCATCTATGCGACGGCCATCATTCAGGTCATGGCGACTCCCGTATTGGCGATCACGCTGCTGCTGCTGGCTGCGGAACGCGTGCTGGGACTGGGGATCTTTGACCCGGCGCTCGGTGGCGACCCGGTGTTGTTCCAGCACTTCTTCTGGTTCTATTCGCACCCGGCGGTGTACATCATGATTCTGCCCGCGATGGGCGTGCAGAGCGAACTGATTGCCACGTTCAGTCGGAAGCACATTTTCGGTTACCACGCCGTCGCGATCGCCAGCGTGGGTCTGGCCATCTTCAGTGCCCTGACTTTTACCGTGTCGATCCCCTCGGCCGTGAAGGTCTTCAACTGGATGAGCACGATGTACCGTGGGTCGATCAGCATGGAAACGCCCATGCTTTACGCCCAGTCGTTTATGTTCCTGTTCGGCATTGGCGGGCTGACGGGGCTGTTTCTGGCCACGCTGTCGACCGACCGCTTCTATCACGACACCTACTTCGTGGTGGCTCACTTCCACTACGTGATGATGGGGTCCACCCTCATCGCCATGATTGGCGGCGTGTATTACTGGTGGCCCAAGACGTTCGGCCGCATGTACAACGAACGGGTCGGGCAGATCGCTGCGATTCTGGTGTTCCTGTCGTTCAACCTCACCTTCTTCCCGCAGTTCATTCTGGGGAACAAGGGCATGCCGCGGCGATATGCTAACTACCTGCCCAAGTTTGAAACGCTGCACCAGGTGTCCACCATTGGGGCCTTCACCCTGGGTGCCAGCCTGCTGTTGGTGACTGGCAACCTGGTGTCGTCGCTGTACACCGGCCGCAAGGCTCCCGCGAATCCCTGGGGGGGCGGCACGCTCGAATGGGCGTGTGCGTCACCTCCGCCGCATGACAACTTTTCGACGCCCCCGGTGGTGGGTGATCCGTATGCCTCGCTCGAACTGATGGAGTGGATTGACGACGAAACCGGCTACGGAGTGAAGTCCCGGCCCGCCGGTGAAGGACCCGCACACACTCATGGCGGACACGTTCACAGTCATAGCTGACACGGACGCAGTCACTGCGGATACTGCTGCGGCCGCAATGGCGGAAGGTCCAGATGGGCCTTCCGCGGCCTCGCTGAAGAGGGCCGGTCAGTCTGCCGGCGGATGAGCTTCGACCTGTTTCTGACCACATATGGCGGTGATGCGGATCATGACGACCGAAACAGCAAATCACGCAGGCACTGATGCCCACGGCACTCATGGTGACGAACACCATGCCGAGCATCTCGCGCATCACTTCGACAACTTCGAACAGCAGTTTGATGCCGGCAAGCTCGGCATGTGGCTGTTCCTGATGACCGAAATTCTGTTCTTCGGCGGACTGTTCTGCGCCTACACCGTCTATCGGGCCAATCACCCGGAGATTTTCGAGTTTGCCCACACCTACCTCAACAAGACACTCGGCGGTATCAACACGGCCGTGCTGTTGTTCAGCAGCCTCACGATGGCCTGGGGGGTGCGGTGTGCTCAACTCGGGCAGAAGCAACTGCTGCTGGTGATGTGCGGCATCACCGTGTTTTGTGCGGCATTGTTCTTGGGCGTGAAGACGTTTGAATACACCGAAAAATACCACCTGCACACCCCACTGTTGTGGGCGGGTGCGTTTCCCGGAGAAGCTTCCGCCGATCACCCCCCCATGATTCTGACGGCCTCCACGCAGGAACCCGAAGGGACGCTGGACGAGCGCATCAACAAGGGACTCGGCTGGTGGACCAATCTGTGGATTTTGGTCGGCATCGTGCCGCTGGCGCTGACGATGTACGGGCATTGGGCCAAGGCTCCGGTCACTCACATGGCCGGCGTCGGTGGGCTGTGCACCATTCTGGGATTGCTGCTGGGTATTCAGACCGGCCTGATGATTCATCACGCAGGTGGACACGGCGATAGCCACGGGGGCACCGCTCATGCTTCGGCGGATCATGCCGACTCGCCTGCCGCGGAAGCGGCTCACGGCGACGCTGCTCATCAGA
>JBGSIP010000523.1:0-9714 GCA_041742495.1 Planctomycetaceae bacterium | reverse complement strand
AGCCGGCTGGTCGAACTGGCTCGTCGCGTCCAGTCGCAGGAGGGCAGGGACAAAGGTTTACAATCACTGCTCGCTGCGATCTTGCTGAAGCCGGACGCCGTGTATCGAGTCGAGAAAGGTGCGTCGGATCCTGACCGTTACGGCCGCGTACGGTTAGCTCCCATCGAACTGGCGACGGCCCTTGGATTTGCACTGAACGATTTGGGGCCCGACGCGGCACTGCTGGCTGCGGCGCGCGAGGGCCGACTCGTTTCGCGGGACGATCTGCGAAGAGAAGTCAGTCGCCTGCTGGAGAATCGCGAGTGGACCCAAGAACGGATGCTCCGCTTCTTTCAGGAGTACTTTGAGTATCCGGCGGTCGGCGAGGTCTTTAAGGATCAGCGGAAGGCCAATGCCACGTTTGTCAACAACCGCATTGCGGACGCCGATGCGCTGGTCACATGGATTGTCAATGAGGACCGGGAGGTGCTGCGGCGGCTGCTCACGGAAGATCGACTGTTTGTCATGGTGGATGGCATGCCCAACCGGGAACCGCCTGAACTGCGAGCGCGGGCCCATTATCTGCCGGATTTTGGTTTTCCCGAGGACTGGACGTGGGAGTCGACCCAACCTCTATTGCCGATCTCGGGACGGCGGTCGGGACTGTTGACGCATCCTGCCTGGCTGATGTCGTTCTCAGACAACGAAAAGAACCAGGCCATTCAGCGCGGGCGTTGGATCCAGTTCAAGCTTCTGGGAGGCGTGATTCCCGATGTGCCGGTTGGCGTGGATGCCCGCTTTCCCCCGGACCCCACGTTGTCACTGCGCGAAAAGATGGTGGTCACGCGGCAGGAATATTGCTGGCGCTGTCATCAAAAGATGGATCCGCTGGGGCTACCGCTGGAGCAATTCGATGATTTTGGGCGCTATCGTGAGACCGAGTTGGAACGCCCGGTGGTCACGAGTGGCGAGATCCATAGCGGAGATTCTCAACTTGACGGCCCGGTGAGTGATCCGTTCGAAATGCTGTCCCGCCTGGCGGCCTCTACGCGGGTCGAGCAGGTCTTTGTACGGCACGTATTTCGCTACTTTCTGGGTCGTAATGAAACACTTGCCGATGGTCCCACGCTGGTTGACGCCCATCGGGCGTACGTAGACCACGGAGGCAGTCTGCGCGCCCTGATAGAATCGTTGCTGAATTCCGACTCCTTCTACTTTCGCCAGCTGCCGGGCGACACGCCGGCTGCACGCACGTCGGAGTCCCTTGAGCGACGATGACTCCAGCTACGCTCCCTATTCGGAAAGCAATCACGATGTCACCATCACGCGGACGCCGAAACTTTCTCAAACAGTTCTCGTTGGGCTGTTCCGGTGGGCTGTTGTTGCCAATGCTAGACCGGCTGGCGCTGGGTGCCGAAGGCGCGCTCCCCCCACTGCGGTTTCTGTTCGTGCTGGAAGGCAACAGCCTTCCACCCCTGCAGGTTCATCCCCGCCACCTCGCATATGTGCCACGGGAACAGCGGATTTCGACCACCGTGGACGACCTCCGGCCCGATTCGCTTCCGCTGGCGCTGCAGCCGGTTCGGGAATTCTGTGACCGATTGACCGTCATTCAAGGTCTGTCGGGACGCATGTGTTCCGGCGGGCACTCCAGCGATCATGGGGCATTGGGGGCTTATCACGCGAACCAGGGGCGGAATATTCAGGGGCCCACCGTCGATGCGGTGCTGGGACAGAGCAATCGTGGCGTGTTTGAGAACCTCGTGCTGGGAATCAGCAGCCGGGCAAACGTCGCGGTGGACTTCAACTGCTCGGCCGCAGGCGTCGGCCGCAGCCTTGCTACCATCATGGACCCACAGCTGGCATTCAACAAGCTGTTTGGCAGCGTGTCTCGAGGCAGTGCCAAAGCGGACTACGAAGCGCGACGGCAGGTGCTCGACTTTATGTTGGAGGATATTCGCCACGTCCGGCAGCGATTGGGTGCTATGGAACATGAAAAACTGGACACCTACGAAGGGTCCTTTGAATCCTTGCGATCGCGATCGGACCAGTTGGCCTCGCTGGAGCCTGCGTTGATCCGCGCGGCCCCTGCAGTGGCGGACAAGTACGCTTCGGCTGTGGAGACGGAACGCCTGGATGCTCATTTCGAAATGGCGGCCGCTGCGCTGGTGGGCGGCCTGACCAATTGCGTCACAATTGCGTCTGGTGTCGGATTTCCGAACTTCAGCATCACCTTCAAGGGGCTGGGCATCGAGATGGCCAAACACTCGATTGGCCACGCGCTGTACGTCGAAGACGATCGCCAGGCATGGGACTATTCCGAACAGATTCGGGCGTTTCATTTTGGTTTGATCGCGCGCACAATGCGAGCTCTGAATCAGGTGCCCGAGGGGGATGGCACGATGCTTGACCGGACGGTGGTGGTCTATCTCAGCGACGGCGCAGAGACGCACCATAGTCTGTGTTACGAGTGGCCTTTTGTTGTGCTCGGCACGGCGGGTGGTCGACTACAGTCCGGCGGTCGGTACGTTCAACTTCCCGACTACGGCCTGGACGGGCATCGAACGCTCAACAGTTTCTATGAGACCCTTTTGAACGTGGCAGGAATTAGCCGGGACGGCTTTGGATCACTCGATCCGCATCTCGACAAGGAAATGCATCGCGGTCCACTGAGCTGCCTGTTGAGCTGACGGGCCGATGCGGCGAAGATTTCGCAACAAATTCGTCTTCGAGACTGAAAGCTCTGTCAGATTGCAAACGGAAGCGGGAGTCCACAGACAGAAGTATGTCTCTCGGAGGGCTGGTTCACCATGTCCGAGTCCCCGCTGCCCGGCGATCCGCATCACAATCGCTTTGTCAGACTCCTGCTACGCCACGAACCCGCGTAAGCCCATGTATTTCGGATATCAGCCGGGGGAGGGTGGAATGTTCCCGGAAGGGAGATCCGAGAGATGGGTGTCACGAAGGAGAATGGTCTGCCTCAGCCACAGGTACGTCGGACGTTTACCAACCCGTTGAACAACGAAATCCTGAAGCGAATAGGGGTGCTAGCGGCTTCTCCAGTGCCGTATTATGCGAGAGGAAACCAACACTCGCAGAGCCAGTGGCACCCAGAGTGTTGATGTGTGTGCATAGTTCAACAGGCAGTTACGGATGAGTTCAAGAAGGAATCCGTCCGCTTGGTGACGACCGGCGGGTATAAGTTCGCAGCCTTGGCCAAGTCGCTGGGTATTGGCGAGCAAGGGACCGGCCATGGCCCAGACCGACAAAGACGGTCGCTATCAGCTACTCTACAGTGCGTCGTACAGCGGGGCTCCGATCGGACGCAACGACGTGTCGATCAGCGGTGATGACGGTACTCAGCCGCGCATTCCCGGCCGCTACGCGCTGCCGGGAACATTTGAGTGCGATGTGCAGCCCGGAACCAATGTGTTTGACCTGGCGCTGACCAAGGTGCCGGCCCCTTAGCACTCGCATGTCGAGCAACTGCGTATTGAACTCCCCTGGTCCACAACCGTGCGTGTCCCGGCGTTGTTTTGCAGAGTCTTTCCATGGAAGCCCACTGCCCGTCGCATTCTTCAACAGGCTGTTGACCCTCTGGTTTTCAGGTTTGGCCTCATGTCATCAGGAATTCTCATGTCCATTGTGAAGAAGTGGGTAACGGCCGCGGCTGGTCTGGTCATGGTGAGTACGTTGTGGAGCGCTGCGGTAACCGCCGATGTCCCTCCCGCCGAAATGACTGTGGGTGAGCGAGAATTCTGTCGACTCGTCGGTCGGGAGTGCCGGGTGATCCGGCTGTGGCCGCCCGGTCAAGTGCCTGATGAACCTCGCGTACTCGAGGAGGAGTCGGTTGCCACGGAGTATGTGGAGCGTGGCCGCACGGGCTTGTTGCGGATTCAGAACGTATCCGATCCGGCGATGATTGTCGTCGCTCCTATGGGTTCGCACTCCACTGGTCGAGCGCTGGTCCTATGCCCGGGCGGCGGCTACGGCGGTCTGGCGTCCGAGAGCCACGTAGAAACGGCCCGCCGATTGAACGAACAGGGGATCACGCTGGTCCTGCTCAAGTATCGCGTTCCCAAGCGCGGAACAGATTTCCCGATGAATCATCAACCCGTTCAGGACGCGCAGCGTGCCCTGAGTATCCTCCGCACTCGCGCAGCGGAACTGGGACTCGATCCGGATCAGATCGGTGTTGCCGGTGTGTCCGCTGGCGGTCATCTGGCTGCCAGTCTGTCGATCAATCACCAGCAACGATGGTATGCACCACTGGACGACTTCGACGTGACGAGCTGCCGACCGGACTTTGTCGTGCTGTTTAAGCCCGCCTATCTGACAGATCCCATCAACTCGCGAACCCGCGACACAAAACTTCACCTGGAATTGTTGGACAAGCAACTGACGCCGCCAACGACAATTTTCATCAATCGTCCAGATAAGTTCTCGGTGGGAGCTACAGAGTACTATTTGGCCTTGAAGGCGGCGGGAGTTCCTGCGGAGCTGCATGTGTATCCGGAAGGGGGACATGGCGAGCCTTTGGAAACGTATCCGTTTGACTCATGGCAAACGGAATGGCTCCGGTTTCTCGACGACCTCGCTGCGCCCGCGAGAGAATCGCTCGCGCTGTCGCCAATTCACGCGGCTGCCGCGGCTGCCGCCACACAGACTGTCAACGGCGCTCCTGCCACCGGCGATCAGGCGATCGGTCACCTGTTGACAGGTAAAAGGGTCACGATCCCGCTGTGGGACGCTGTTCCTTCCGCTCCTCTGGTTGCCCAGGACCAGTCCGAGTCGGCGGCCGTCAACCCACGGCGCACTGACATTGTTTTGATTCGTGATGTTGCCCGTCCCACTCTGACATTCGTTCCGCCGACAGGGCCACCGACGGGGCAGGCCGTCATTGTTTGTCCCGGCGGCGGGTACGGGGTATTGGCCGCACAGCACGAAGGTACGGAAGTCTGCGAATGGCTGGCGCGGCAGGGTATCGCAGGAATTCTGCTCAAATATCGGGTGCCCAAGTCGGCGGACGATCATCCGAAACATCTGTCGGCCGTCCAGGATTTGCAGCGAGCCATGCGGGTGGTGCGCAGCCGCGCGGCGGAATGGAAAATCGAACCGGATCGCATCGGGGTGTGCGGGTTCTCGGCGGGCGGACATGCCTGCGCGGTGCTGGCTGCGAATCCTCGCGAGAATTTTTACGCGCCGGCCACGCAACTCGACCGTTTGCCGCCAGAGCCCAATTTCTGCATCCTCGTCTACCCGGCGTATCTCACGGAGCCACGGGACTCCGACGAACTGGATCCATTGTTGACGGCGATGCAGCGCAACGTGACGCCTCCGACGTTCATCACCGTCGCCGAAGACGATTCGTTCACGCGCGGTGCTCTCAACGGATTCCTGGCATTGCACGCCGCTCGCATTGCGACAGAGGTGCATGTGTACCACGCGGGAGGCCACGGAGGCGGGATGCGCCCCGCCTCGCATCCGACGAGCCAGTGGATCGTTCCTTGCGAACGATGGCTGCACGACTTATTGCCCGAATAGGACGATCTCGGCGTGGCGAGGTTGGTTTGGCCGCACGGAATCGCACCGAAAATCATCGCCAGACGGCTCACGCAGGTGCTTTCCAATCTCAAGCGCGGCCTGCCAGTTGTTAGTGCAGCCGCGATGCCGCCATCAGGTAGCTGCACTTCGAGCAAACGTGCTGAGGGGCGAACGAAATCGCGTTCGCTGCGCTGTGGGTTTGTAAGCGGAGATCGATGTGTCGCGCGGTGACGTGTAGGCCTAGCGCCCCACGCCCACTCCGGATCAACGGAAACTCTCCGCGGCTTTCGGCACGAGCGATAACCATCGGCCGCGGCAACATCGCGACAGCCACCCTCCCGGTTGTTGCGTTCGTCGCACGCGCGTCTGTGCCGGCTACCCTCCAGAATCGGCGGCCAGCGCGCTTTTCGCGCTTGAGCAGTGTCGTCGTAGTGGCCTCGTTGGCGATTGATTGCGAAAAACTCACGCGCACGTTTGAATAGTGCGAACTCATCATTTCTTCTGGCAGGGGATCGCGCGGACGTGGGTGCGTGTATCGGTATTGATCTGGGGACAACCAACTCCCTCTGCTGCGTCTTCCAGGCGGGAGAACCGCGGCTGATTCCTAACGCAGGGGGCGAACTGCTGACTCCCTCTTGCGTGGCAGTGCTCGACGACGGCCGAGTCCTAGTCGGCAAGGCAGCCCGCGAGTTGTCAGTGACTGAGCCGGAGCGCTGTGCGTGGGCCTTCAAGCGGCACATGGGTACCCGGCACACAGTGAGGCTGGCGCGGCAGACTCTCTCGCCCGTGGAACTCTCCAGCCTGGTGCTCAAAGCTCTCAAACTGGATGCCGAGGCCGCGCTGGGGGTAGAAGTCACGGACGCCGTCATCACTGTGCCTGCATACTTCGACGACCTGCAACGGGCGTCGACGCGCCAAGCCGGCCTGATTGCGGGCCTCAATGTGGCCCGCATGTTGAATGAACCGACGGCGGCTGCACTCGCTTATGGCTTTCGCGATCGCAACGCGGAGAAAAAGTTGATCGTTGTCGACCTGGGTGGGGGCACCTTTGATGTGACATTGATGGACGTGTTCGAGGGGACGCTGTCAATCATCGCGACCGCGGGCGAGAGTCGGCTGGGGGGTGAGGACTTTACCGATCGCATGCTGGCCCTCGTGCTCAACCGCGTGGGGCTGTCGCTGGAGGTGACCGAGTTGCAGGCACCGCGACTGGTTTCGCGACTGCGGCAGGAATGCTCAAGCGTCTGAACGCCTGGTACGCTGACACGCAAGAGAAGGCCCGCAACTGGTCGGTGGCTGGCTGAAAGCGGGAAAACAGTGATGAAGGCGAATGCTAGACTAAATACCATGCTATACCACACTCCATTCAGTTGCCGGACCGCCGCAGTCTTGTTGACTTGGGGGTTGATCGCCAGCCTATTGCCGGGCGATGCCGCTGTTGTCATTGCTGAGGAGCGAAACGAAACCCGCCACGATCCCGCCGTTCTGATTGACGATGTTAAGACCGAAGCGGAACTCCGGGCTGATGCTGAGGGAATACTCAAAAAGCAGGTCGAACCGTTCGTCAAGAAGTATTGCCTAGATTGCCACGGAACGAGACCTGAGGCGGGCATCAACCTTCTGTCGGCGCTCCAAAGTCCCGGAGCGACGTCTTCGTTTCTGCATTGGAAGAAAGCGGTCGCGAACGTCAAGTTGCACGACATGCCACCCAACGATGCCGACAAGATTCCGACCGATGAGGAGCGGCAGCAATTCATTGAATGGATCGGCATGCTGAAGTACCTGGCTCCGCGTGACCCCGGCCCTTTTGTGATCCGTCGCTTGAGTAAGGTGGAGTACGGCAACACGCTCCATGACTTGTACGGCGTGGACCCTTCGATCGTCGACAGCCTGCCCGAAGAAGTCGTCGGCGAGGGTTATCTCAACTCAGTCTCGCCACTGCAGTCGGAGTTGTTTCTTGACATTGCCAACAAAGTGCTCGATCAGGTCGTGGCACCCGAGGGTCAGTCGCCCACCAAAGTTCAAGAACGCCTCTTGGGGGAGTTGCCCCCCGACGGTGCCGATCTCCGCGTAGCGGCGCGAGACGTTGCGCGCTCCCTGGCTTGCGATGCTTACCGCCGTCCCCCCACCGAGGCAGAACTGGATGTGCTGGTAGGCATCTTCGAGCTTGGTCGCGAGAACAAGCTAAGCTACACGGCTTCGCTGGGCCTAATGTGGAAGGGGATCCTCGTCTCTCCGCAATTCCTCTTCGTCACGCCTGCAGGGGAAGTCGACTCGAAAGACTCCGTCGTGCCGCTGGACGACTATCAATTGGCCTCCCGGCTTTCCTATCTACTATGGTCGGCTCCGCCGGACGCCGAATTGTCCGGCTTGGCTGACAAGGACGAACTCAGCAAGCCCGAAGTGCTGCGAGCACAAACTGAGCGCCTGCTGATGCATCCCCGTTCGCGAGCCCTGTTCGATGGCTTTGGCGCCCAGTGGCTGGGCGTAGGTGGGCTGGAGCGTCAGACGTTTGACCCGGACGTCTTCCCACAGATGACGCCCGAGTTGCGACAGGCGATGGTGGAAGAAGCACGCTTGTTTTTCGAGAGCATCATGCGCGAGAATCAGACCGTATTTCGGTTTGTCGACAGCGACTACACCTTCCTGAATGAGCCGCTGGCTGCGATTTACGGGTTGGAACAATATGTAACAGGTCCCGAAATGCGGCGGGTCAAGCTCGAGAACCCCAACCGGGGCGGGGTTTTGGGCATGCCAGCCACACTCGCGACGACGTCGTTTCCCAATCGAACAAGTCCTGTCCGGCGCGGTGTCTGGGTGCTTGGGCAAATCCTGGGAGAACGTGTCCCGCCGCCGCCGCCAAACGTCCCTGAACTCGCAGAGCAGGTGCAGAAGAACCTGGAGGGTTTGACGCTGCGTCAGTTAACCGCGTTACATCAATCAGAACCGACGTGCGCCAACTGTCACAAGGTGCTCGATCCGATTGGCTTCGGTTTGGAGAATTTTGACGCTATCGGTCGCTGGCGTGATCAGAATGAATCAGGCATTGCGATTGATTCTGCGGGGACGCTTCCAACGGGAGAAAGCTTTTCCACTCCCGCGGAATTGAAAGGCCTGTTGGTGAAGCGAAAGGCAGACATGGCTCGAAGTCTTACCGAGCGGTTGATGGCCTACGCAATCGGAAGACAACTGGAAGGCTACGATGAAATCGTGATCGACCAACTGATGGTCAGGATCGCCCAGGACGATTACCGCATGCGGACAATGATCACCGAAGTCATCACCAGCTACTTGTTCACGCACCGCAAAGTCAAAGGATCAATACCATGAATATCCACTCGCGGATCAATCGTCGCACCATGCTGAAAGGAGCGGGCGTTTCGCTCGCGCTACCATTGCTGAATTCCGTGGGCTGGGCTGCCGGCGTCAATCCCCCCAAGCCGCCGGTGCGTCTCGGCTTCATGTACATGCCACACGGCGTCATCATGGATGAATTCTGGCCGGAGAGCCCGGAGTCGTATCGCACTTCGCCACCGCCAGCGATTGAGTCACTTCGTCCGATCCTGGACCAGTGCCTCATGCTGAAGGGCATCTCCGGTGTACCGACCTCGCCCTTCAGCGGTGCACCGCACGCACTGGAGCTATCGACCTGGCTCACTGCCACCCTGCCGGACGCAGACACACGCAGCCGTGTCAATATCGCAATCTCGGCCGACCAGATCATGGCCAACTCGGTGGGTGCCCATACGTTGCTGCCATCGCTCGAGCTGGCAACCATGCCGCAGACCTGGAAGGAGAACCAGGCCGGCCTGCACGAAGCGTACTATTCGCATTGCAGTTACCGCTCTCCCACGCAGCCCGTTCCCGCCGAGATCGATCCGAGGAATGTGCTCAACCGGCTCTTCGGCAAGCAGGACAACGTGGGGCGTGTGATCAGGACCAATCCTCTCGACCGGCAGATGCTTGATCGGGTACTCGGCGGCGCGCGGGACTTGCGTAAGACGTTGGCCAAGACCGATCAGCAGAAACTCGACGAGTACCTCGACAGCGTCCGTTCCGTTGAGCGACGGATTGCCGCCATCGAGTCTCGTCAACAGGAGGCGGCTCTGGAAAGGGCGGGCGTCCGTTCGACCAAACGCGACACCAGCGACTCGCCCCCGATCGAGGTCAAGATCCCCGAGGGGGACAAAC
>JBGSIP010000522.1:0-1964 GCA_041742495.1 Planctomycetaceae bacterium | reverse complement strand
TCCTTGCGACCGGCGGCAAGATCGCCAAGACTGCCGGCCGCGCGTTGGACATTGCGGACGCAGCACAAGACCTTGCTGGCGTGGTCGAGGCCGGTCAACAGCTTGCAGGTGCCATTCAGAACCCCAATAATCCGAACGGACCGGGAGTTGGCGAGGCACTTCTGGGCCTTGCCGGGGCGATCGGGGTCGCGGCACTGGGGGCCGTGGGGAATGTGCGAAGCAGCGCGGCAACGCCAAGCGGCGCAGTTTCCAAGAACTATAAAAAGACCTTCTTCGATGCCCACCCGCACCTAGAGGGAAAAGTAGTCGTCCACCATAGCGTTGAACAACAGGTCCTGAACAGGTATCCCGGTATGTTTTCCGAGGCAGAGATTCACTCACTGAAGAATCTTCGGGGCATTCCAAAGTCGATCAACCCGGACGTTCATCTCAGCACAATTCGCAAAGAGTGGAACACGTTTTACGATGCCCATCAAGGCGCGACGAGACAGCAGATACTCGACGAAGCTGCGAGAATTGATCGACTCCTTGGCTGGCAATTCGAACCTCCCATATAGATTCGGAGCATGGCCATGTACTTTTGCCTCTATCCAGAAGTCGCAGGTGGTTTTGGTGAAAACGTTGAGTACGATCCAATCACAAATCAAGTCGGCCATCTTCATTATGAGTTTGATGGCTGGCTGGGAGACGACCTTCTTCAAACGTCGCCCTGCTGCTACATAGTGTCTGATCGACTCAGGCTGGCACTTGTGAAGATACCATATAGCGGGCACGCATTTGCTGATGTGGAGATTTCGACGTCAGAGCTTTTTCGGGAGCTCTATCCAAGCAGAGAGCTCCCCCACTTTAGCTGGCTGAAGGTGTTTGGGGAGGCTGCGAAAGATGACTTCGGAGTGTCCGCCGATAAGAAGCTTGTGGTGTCTGCCCGGGTTCTGGAGGCGATTCGACAGAATGGACGATGCGAGAACTGTGACGTTACCGAGTACATGTAAATCTTAGCCATCGTAGATTCATTCTCTGTCACCAATTGTGCAACGCTCTTGCACAATCGCACGACTGAGTACACGCATAGGCGTCAGCACCACGCGACGACGGACAACTCCCTCGCCGACAGTGGGGAAACGCCAGACACTGTGTGGCTCTCGGCTGCGCAAGATAGGCTACGTTTGCAACTGAATAGGCTCGCCGGCCGGGCTGGGCAAGCTGGGGCTGTGCAAGGTGGGCACGGCGCTGAACGTGGCCGGCTTTGTGGGCGACGTCGCTGGCGTTGTGCAAGCCGGACAGGGTGTGGCCGATGCGGTCGAGTCGGGCGAGGGAGTTGGCGACGCGCTGCTCAATCTGGGGGCCGCGGCAGGCTCTGCGGCGTTGGGTGCGGTGGGTGGATTCAACGAGTGCTTCCCGGCCGGCACGGCAGTGCACACGGAACTTGGGTTGCGGTCGATCGAGACGATTCGTGCGGGGGAGCGGGTCTGGTCGTGCGATGTCAATACGGGCGCGTGGCGGCTGTGTGCGGTCGAAGAGACGTTCCAGCGTGAAGCTGACGAGGGGCTGGTGGCCGTCAGCTTCACCCCTGCTGACGAACACAGCGGGATTGACGACAGCGAGACAGTCCGCGCCACGACGGGGCACCCATTCTATGTGTTGCGCGGGGCAGATCTCGAATCGCGGCCCAAGGGTGAGCACCAGGTTGAGATCGAGCTGGAGCAGGCGCTGCGGCGGGTGCACAACTGCCGAGGGCAGTTGACGCCGTTTGACTGGTCGACCAGCGCGATTCGCCAACCGGCTGACGTCGCTGCAGGGAGTACCGTCACGCTCTTGATGCCTGCTGCCGCAGGCACCAACCGCCCATGGCGGACCGCCGAACAACTCCCCGGCCGCTGGGTCGACGCCGTTGACCTCGTTCCCGGCGACGTATTACTGCTCCGCAACGGCCGCGAGGCCGTGGTCACCACTGTCGAATGGCA
>JBGSIP010000521.1:0-1530 GCA_041742495.1 Planctomycetaceae bacterium | reverse complement strand
TGCCGAAGACGCACTGGCGACTGCGGGGCTCTCTCCGGCTGACATCGATCTCCTGATCGTCGCGACGTTCACCCCCGACTTTCATTGCCCATCGACGGCCAACCTGGTGCAGGCCCGGCTGGGCATTGACGCTCCGGCGTTTGATGTCGCGGCGGCCTGTTCGGGTTTCATGTACGGGCTGGCCACGGGCATGCAGTTTGTGGCCACGGGCAATGCCCGCCACGCACTGGTCATCGGCGCGGACTGTAACAGTCGCATCGTCGATCCCATGGACCGCACCATTGCCCCGCTGTTTGGCGACGGAGCAGGGGCCGCCATTCTCTCGCCGGGCAGTGTCGATCAAGGGTTGGTCTGCTATCAGTTGGGTTCTGACGGGTCCGGTGGTCCGATGCTGGATCGGCCGGCGGGTGGCAGTTTGCAACCGATGACCTCAGCCGATCTGGCTGCCGGTCGCCAGTTTCTGCATATGGAAGGGAAACCGGTCTTCAAGTGGGCCGTGCGCGCGGTCACCGAGACGATTCAGACCGTCCTCGACAAAGCCAACGTCAGCCCCGCCGATATCTCGCTGTTTGCCTTTCATCAGGCGAATATCCGCATCATCGACGCCGTGGCCACTCAGTTGGATGTGCCCGCCGGCAAATTCGTCAACAACATTCACCGCTATGGCAATACGTCCGCGGCATCCATTCCGCTGGTGCTGCAGGAATCTGCGGCCACCGGCCGGTTGGATCGCGGTGACCTGGTGCTGATGTGCGGCTTCGGCGCCGGCCTCACGTGGGGTACTGGCCTGTTCCGCTGGTAGGTGTCACCATTCCACAATGGGGCGGGCCACGCCGACGGCGAAAACTTCTACTCGGTCGGGGCCCCTGCAGGACTGTCCCCGGCAGGTGGGGTTCCCGCCGAATGAGCCGCCTGATAGTCGCGCGCTGCCACTCCGAACAGCGCCGGGCCGTCTCGCGATGTGACGACTGGCCGGTCCCCCTGCTGGAAGTCCAGGGGCGTGCCATCTTCCGCTTGGCGGAGAATCCGGTAAATCACCGTGACCGCGGCAAACAACAGGCTCGCGCCATACGCGGTTTCCAGAATCCGGACGATGCCCGTCAAAAACGTCCCGACCGGGGCCGGCGACGCCACGGACGTTCCCAGCAGGTTTGTCGGCGGTCCTGCTGCGATCGACACGGCAAGCCCCAGGCCCACATGCAAAATCCACGTGGCCCAAGTCAGCAGCAACCCGGCCATGAGTGATAGCGTCACCACATAGGCGGTATGACAGGCGAAATAGTTCCACGCCCGACTGAAGGCATCGAAGGCGTCGCCGTCATCAATCGCCAGGCTGGCCTGAATCAATGGCCACAGGACGGCACAGACCACTACCAGACACGCACCACACAAGGCCAGCAGCAGAAACAGTCCCGCTGGCGCCCCGACCAGCAGATCACCACCGCACCAGCGTGCGAGGGCACGGCCGACGACAACCAGGCCAAGACCCATGATGGCTGGCAGCAACGTGGCCGCGCAGCCCCGCAACCA
>JBGSIP010000520.1:0-3596 GCA_041742495.1 Planctomycetaceae bacterium | reverse complement strand
ACGGAGACACCGTTGGCTGCGATCGTCCCCGGACGACCGCCCTGAGCTTTGCAAAGCGCGACGCATGTTTTCACTGAGTCCCACCCCGTTCGATGTCACGCTGGGGGCCTTCGGCATTCCCGTACGCGTGCATGGGACGTTCTGGATTGCCGCCGCATTGCTCAGCTACGGCATTGCGAACGGGAACCTGGCTCTGCTCATCCTCTGCATGCTGGCAGTGTTCTTGTCGATTCTGGTGCATGAGCTGGGCCATGCGTTGCTGATTCGCAAATACGGCAGTCCGACAGAAATTGTGCTGTATTTTGGCGGAGGGTGGGCCACCCGTTACCGCGCGCTCTCTGCCTGGCGGTCGATTCTGGTGAGCTTTGCAGGGCCTCTGGCCGGGTTGGCCCTCGGCGGTCTCTCTTTCGCGTCCCTGCTCATCCTCGATGGTTGGCGTGGCTCTTTGGACCCACGGCTCGCGCAACCGCTGCTCACGACGCTGTACTTTCTGGTTTGGATCAACGTCGTCTGGTCGATTTTCAACCTGATCCCGATTTACCCCATGGATGGGGGCCAGATCGCCCGCACGTTTCTGATGTGGCTGCGTCCGATGCAGGGCCTGCGCTGGTCCCTGATCCTGTCCATGCTCAGTGCCGCGCTGATCTTTGCCCTGGCGCTATATAGCCACAGTCCATTTGCCGCGATGTGGGTGGCCATGTTCGGCTATCAAAACTTCCAGGAATTCAGGAGCCTCCGCTCGCCCGGCCGGTGGAACTACCGCTGAGGTGGTTTCTGCCCGTCGAGTGCTTCGGCGGGCACCATCGCGCGGCAAGATCATTCCCACCCGCGAACGCTCTCGCGGCGACGTCCTTCGTGTCGCGGGACAGCAATGCCGTCGGGCGTGAATCAGTCGGCCAAGCCAATCTGCGTCAGCCCGCTCGTCTGAATCGTGCCATCCTTGACCTTGAACAGGCCGGCATACTTCTTGGTCACGTCGAGGCTGACGTCCGGGCAGTACTGCCGCGCGTTCATTTCCAGCGTTGTCACGCCCGGTACCCGACACGCCAGGCCGGCTGAGTGCACAAACGCCGTCCCCGGACAGGTCAGATCTTGCACCACCAGCGCCATTTTATACTTCTGGGCGGCAGCCACGCACATCAACGCATCGGTGTGCCCCTTGGCCACCTTCAGCGCGATACCGGTGTAGCCCACCTCCCGAGCACGGCCGAGTGAATAGGCATCCTTGACCGATTCGTCCGCCACCAGCGGAATGGACCCCAACTGGGTGGCGATTTTTTGAATGTCTCCCGGCGACTGATCGTCGATCGACGCCTGGAACGGCTGTTCGACATAACGCAGCCGCTTGGTTACCTCGGGATGCTCGCGGTTGATGCGCTGCAGCAGTTCCACCACGGCATCGGCCGACGGCGCGGCCCCACCCAGATCAATCGCCACGCCCCAGTCATTGCGCAAGGCCTCGGGCACGCATTCGCGAATGACGGACAGGCACTCACCCAGCCGGGCGAGATTCTCGTCCACACTCGCAGACCCGAGACGAATTTTGAACTCATGCAAACCATCGCTGCGAATCCATTCGTCCAGCGATTCGGGCCGCTTGTCGTTGACCGGGTTGACGACTTGCGAGCGTGTCAGCGGATCCTGCCAGCCGACGGAATGCACGACGCGCAGGGTTGCTTCCGGTTTCGCGCGCAAATACTGGGCGACGTACTCTCCTTTGAAATCGTCCCCCAGAATGTCTCCCAGATTTTCGGTGACGTATTCCTTGCCCAGCACCTCAAACGCGTTCTTGCCCACCAGTCGGGCGAAGCCATCATGCACGGCCGCGTCGAGTGCCGCACCCGCGAGGGCATACGCGAGGGGAGGCACTGGCTCGGGAGCCTTGAAACGCGTGGCAATCACCTTGGCCTGATGGGGATACTCGGCCGACAGTCGATCGACCAATAGGAGCGGGTGCCCCGAATCGTCGTAGGCATCCGCCAGTTCCACAAAGGCTTCGGCCATCGCCTTCATGACGGCGCCGGTTTGCTGGGGCGACATCATCGCAGATTGCCACGCCCACTGCTGCCCCAGAGGCATCATGCCGAAGCCGGTCGTGTGACGACCACCCACCGACTCCAGCTCGACCGTGACTTCCACCAGCTCCATGGATTGGACAGGGTGTCCCCCCACCACAAATGGGGCCCGATAGTCAATCGTCCGAAAGGCCACGTCTGCCTGACGGATAATGACATCATGCTGCTTGGACATAGCTCGGGTGGCTCGCTGCGCTGTATTTCGGGGCCGTGAGAAGGGGCATCCGTCGACGCCTGACGGGAGAAAGCATCTTCATGCTAAACAGTTCACGGGAAATTTGTACCAACTGGGGCGAACTGGAGTCGTTTTCACAGTGTCGATGCCCGTTGCGCCAGCAAAAAATTGAGTCCCGCAGCCGGCTGACACCCCGCTGCAAACCCCGACTGCCAACACAAGTCCGTACCGACTTCCCCCCGGGACCACGGCATCACAGGAAGGCATCACAAAGAAGGCATCACAGGGACGCTGTTGTCGCCCAGCCTTCGACATCCTGCAGGCAGCGACAGCAAATCCGTTCAAAATCGGCCCATCCGCCAGACACGTCACACCTGGCCTTACCATCGCCGCACTCACCGGTAGCGAACAAATCGGCATTCGGCGGTGCACCGGGATGCACCTTCGATTCTGCCGCCGGCCAACGCGCCAGAACGGAAAACAACGGTCCACCCGCGGGTACCCGTGCTCCGCCGACCGGCCGGTCTGCCAATCGTATCTCCATTCCAGTCTGGGACTCGGACGCCAGTCGGCGCTCCCATCCGTGCCAATCCACGGCGACCGGAACGATGAACTGGCGTTCTGCAAACAGCACCAGCTTGGCCGCCACCGGCCGCGTGCCATTCCACTCCCAATGCGGACGGCAAAGGTCGAGTCCGCCCGCGATCCCACAAGGGATGTGGTCGTGCCATTCTGACCAGACTGCCTGCCAGTGCCACCGCGCTAGCGTTCCCCCGTTGGTCGCGTCAGCGAGCCCCCACTCCACGACGTCGGCCGAGCCAGGCCATCGCGGGTTGACTTCCAGCAGCCAGACTTGCCCAGCGGGGTCGATCACCGCATCGAGCGACCAGATTCCCACCAGTCCGCACTGCGCTCCGACAGTCTGCACGATGAGCTTCAGTTGTCGCAGCACGTCCGGCCCGCAGTCCTGAGCCACGCAGGCCACAGATCCCAATTGCACAAAGTCTCCCAGACCTTCCGGGACCGCGTCCCGCAACCGGCCAGACTCCAGGTTTGACCGCTGGATTTGACGGCAAATCCCCATGACAACGTCCCGGCGATGGTGAGGAGACGCGAACGCAGCGCCCACACCATCCGTTCCCATTGAGACAGACCCCTCCACGGGCGGGATCAACGAACCACAAGTGACGCCGACAGCCAGGCCCGCGACTTGCTGCTGCAAGTATTGGCGCTGCCGATCAACGCAACCCCCTGGTCGCCACACTTGCAATCCCAGTCCCCCACAACTGGCCCGCGGCTTGGCCAGCCACTCTCCGGCGCTTGGCAGCGGCACGGAATCGCAAACA
>JBGSIP010000519.1:0-5417 GCA_041742495.1 Planctomycetaceae bacterium | reverse complement strand
TCGGCGAGATCACCGCTGCCGGTTGCCGGCCAGTCCACGGGATCGAACTCCACGCGCACAGCCGATGTGCTGCAGGAATTGACGGGGCACCGAGCCCACCGCAAGCGGGCTGCCGTACTGGTGACTCGCGAACAATTGATACTGGCCGCGTTGGCTGGTTTCGCCTTCGGTGCCGTCGCGGGGGCCGGCGGAGCGATCTGGTGGCGGGATATTAACCCCCTGAAGAGGACTTCGTCTGTGGCGGACGGAACAGGTGTGGCGCCTCCAACTGCCGACGGCGGTGCGGCGACGGCGGAATCCCCTGCCGTCACACAAACCCTGACCGGTCGCATCCTGTTTGTCAGTGATCTGCGGGAGGTGCGCCCCGACCGCACGGCCCGGATTTTTGTGTTGCCCAGTCCCCGCCGCGGGACCATCAAATTGTCGTCTCAGGGAGCCCGCGGCGGTGACGAGTCTGACGACACGGCGGCCGTGCAGGCGGCACTCGCGGCCTGGGGGGGTGCGTTCGTCATCGCCGACGACGAGGGGAACTTTGAAGCCACCTTGCCCGCGACGGGTGAATACGACGTGGTCATCGTGTCCCGGTTTGCCAGCAGCGCTGCGCCTCCCACACCGGCGATCAGCAGTCTGGAAGATTACTTCCAGTCGCCACAGGAAATTGTCGGCAGAACGGCCACCCACGTCGTGCGGTTGAACGCCTCGACCGAATCGCCCCTCCCCCTGGAACATACGTTCGGCGAGCGATGAGCGTATTCCGCCGCAGACATGTGCCTGCGACGGATCAAAGATCACTCCTCACGGAGAATTGGGACCAGGTCTCGACGTACAGCGCCTCGCTATTCCCAGGCAATCGCCGCCTTCCAGCGGGCACGCAGCCCATGGACGTCGGCGTCGACCACGGTTTCGCCATCGCGGCCCAGCACCAGGAGTCGCGGTGACTCCGTCACCCGGCCAATGCGGGCGTGCGGCAAGCCAGACAACAGCTCTTCCGCCTGAGCGGCTGCCGCCGCGTCGACTTCCATCAAGAAGCGGGACGGGCTTTCGGAGAAGAGGTGAATCACATTCCCTTCCAGTTCGCCGATCGTCTGAGCGGCACGCAAATCGATTTCGATCCCCAGGCTTCCGGCCATTGCCATCTCGGCAGCCGCGACGGCGAGCCCCCCTTCGGACAGGTCATGGCAGGCGCGCACCACTCCAGACTCGATGAGTCGATGGACACCCGCAAACAGGGCCGGAGCCAGTTCCAGATCGACCTTGGGAACGGCTCCGCCACTCAACCTGTGTACGAGGGCGAAATGGCTCCCTCCCAGCTCATTGCGAGTTTCGCCCACCAGGTACAGCACGTTGCCGGGCCGCTTGGCATCCATCGTGACAGCGCGGCCGATGTCGTCAATTTGCCCCATCGCAGAGATTAGCAGCGTGCCGGGAATACGGATCGTCTGGGCTCGACCGTCCGCTTCAAACTTGAATTCGTTGTGCAGGCTGTCTTTGCCGCTGACAAACGGCGTTTTGAACGCGATCGCTGCATCGGCGGCTCCCAGCGCGGCCCGCGTGAGGTCCCCCAGCACTTCCGGGGCGTCGGTGTTGCCCCAGCAGAAGTTGTCGAGAATCGCGGTTCGCGCGGGGTCTCCTCCGACACAGACGCAGTTGCGCAGCGCTTCGTCAACGCCAGCTGCCGCCATCCAGTACGGGTCGAGATCGCCGTAATACGGATTCATTCCATTGCTGATGACCAGACCTCGTTCGCTGGCGAGATCGGGCTGTACAACCGCGGCATCGCTGGGTCCGTCTTCCGTCGCACCCAACAGCGGCTTGACCACACTGCCGCCCAGCACTTCGTGATCGTACTGACGAATCACCCATTCCTTGCTGGCCACGTTGGGACAACTGAGAATTGCTTCCAGCGTCGCCTCGATATCAACCGCGACGGGGAGCTTCAACGGGCGTTCGGCCCGCGGCTGGAAAACGGCTTCCCGGACAATCGGCGGTCGCCCGTCATGCAGGAACGACATGGGCATGTCGGCAACGCACTCGTCGGCATACTTGAGCACCAGCCGCTGCGTATCGGTGAATTGACCGATGATCGTGGCCTCGACCCCCTCCGCGATGCAGATGGCATTGAAGCGTTCCCAGTTGGCCGGAGGAACGGCCAGCACCATGCGCTCTTGCGCTTCCGAAATCCAGATCTCTGTGTAAGTCAAACCGGCATACTTGAGCGGAGCCCGATCGAGCCACACCTCGGCACCGGTCTCTTCGCCCATTTCTCCCACAGCGCTACTGAAGCCCCCGGCCCCGCAATCGGTGATGGCCGTAAACAGCCCTTCATCGCGCGCACAGAGCAGGGCATCGGTGACCATTTTCTCGGTGATCGCGTTGCCGATCTGCACGGCTCCGCCCGAAGTCTGCTCGCTTTCGGCCGTCAGTTGGGCCGACGAGAACGTGGCCCCGTGGATGCCATCCAAACCCGTCCGTCCGCCGACTGCGACGATGTACGCTCCCGGGTCGACGCGCTTCTGGCCCAAGTGACGGGGAATCGTCGCCACATTGCCGCAGAAGACCAGTGGATTGCCGACGTAACGCGGATCGAAATAGACCGCTCCGTTCACCGTGGGAATGCCCATGCGGTTGCCGTAGTCGCGCACTCCCGCCACGACGCCAACCGCAACCACGCGGGGATGTAGCACACCAGCGGGCAGGCTGGCATACGGCGTATCGAGCGGAGCAAAGCAGAACACATCCGTACTGCAGACGGGCCGCCCACCCAGACCAGTCCCCAGACAATCCCGAATCACACCCCCGAGCCCCGTGTTTGCACCGCCGTAGGGTTCCAACGCGGACGGGCGGTTGTGGGTCTCGACCTTGATGCAGACGTCAAATTGATCGTTGAAGGTCACGATGCCGGCGTTGTCCTTGAATACGCTGACGCACCAGTCTTGCGCGCCAAGTGATTCCCGGATGGAAACCGTGGCTGCAAAAATCGTTTCCTTGAGCATGTTGCGGAATTCACGCGTCCCCGTTCCGTCGGAATAGCGGATGCGGCCGCCGAGCGTTTTGTGCGAACAGTGTTCGCTCCACGTCTGGGCCACCGTTTCCAGTTCGGCATCGGTGGGATCGCGGCCTTGCTCCACGAAATACTGTTGAATGGTCTGCATTTCGATCAGCGACAACGACAGCGTGCGGTCGCGGCTAAGCTGTTGCAAAGCGGCGGCATCGAGTTCGCGGATGGGGACGACAATGCGCGACAAGGCATATTCCTTGCCGACGGCAATCGTTGCCATCCGCAGCGGGCCGTGGATCGCCCGCTCGATGGCTTCGTTCGCCAGAACTTTTTGGGTGAAACGCTTCAGGTCAGGAGGACTGAGATCGTGATTGACCTCATAGCGGCGGGCCGTTGCGACGGCAGTCACCGGCAGTTGCCGGGCCGCGAGGTTCCGCCGGGCCGTTTCGCCCACATTGTCGGTCACCCCGGGCTTGAACAGCACGTTGACAATCAGCCGGTCGTGAGACAGTCGATCATGCGGCAGGCGGTCGTGGAGTTCGGTCGCCGCGACCTGCTGATCAATGCGACGGGCCGACCATCGCTCTGCGACGGGATCGGCCAACAGTTCCCCAGCCACTTCGCGAATCTGAGTTTCGGAAAGCTCTCCCTCCAGCAGAAACAGCCGAAAACAGACCACCTGCCGCAACGTGGCAATTCCCATCGCCTGACCGGCAGACAGGACACGGGCCGCTTCGCGATCAATTTCCCCGGGGGCGGGACGAACTTCAACTTCCCAAAGCATTGGCATTCCTGTTGTCGCCATCCTCGGCGGGAGGGCTATCGCGCCGGAGGCGCGCGGCAAGAGTTTCTCGGATCGTTTTCGCGTGTGAGAGCTCGTCTTTCAACCAACTCCCGTCACCGCTGCGCAGCTGCTGCTCCCATTGCTCCAACTGACGGCGAAAATGCTGAATCTCATCAGCGACCGCCGTCGAATTGGCGACAAAGATCGCTTCCCAGACCCCCGGATCGCCCATCGCAATGCGCGTGGTGTCGGCAAAACCGGTGGCGACAAACGCGTTATCCTGATTGCGCAACTGGCGCACCAAAGCGATCGCCACGACATGCGGGAGATGGCTGGTACGGGCCAGAATGGCATCGTGCTCCGTGGGATCGGTGATTTTGATCTCCGCTCCCAACTCTCGCCAGAAGCGGTATACGCGGTCGACGGCGGTGCCACACGTGTGCGCAGCCGGGGTGAGCACGACCACGCGGTCGACAAACAGATCGGCCGAGGCATGCTCGAAGCCGCTGCGGTCTGAACCCGCCAGCGGATGGGCGGGAACAAACTGGCAGTCGCGCGGGAGCTTTTGGCACTCCGCGGTGATGGTTGCCTTGGTGCTGCCGGCATCGGTGATCACGGTCCCGGGCGGAAGGCATTCCGCCAACGTGCGGACGTCGTGGGCGATGCGGTCCACCGGTGTGGCGACCACCGCCAGGTCGACGTCGCGCAATGCTTCCCTCAGGCGAATGATGTCTGGGGGATCGTCCAGCACTTCTCCGTGATCGATCACTCCGGCCGCCACTGCGGCGGCCAGCCGCGCTGCACGACGCCCCAGCCCGATGCAGTGGCCACAAAGCTGGCGGTGTCGGGACGCGAGCGCAACGGAGCCCCCCAGCAGGCCGACCCCCAGGATGGCGATCTGACGCAGCGGTCGTGGCGATTCAGGTTCCGGCGCGGCGAAGGTCATGTTGCCCAGTGCCTCGTGAGGCCTTGATGAGAGTGAGTTCTCCGACGTAAGCCGCGCCGTGGTCGCGACTTCGAGTTCTCAACTCCCACACATTCCGGTTTCGAGCGCCGATAGTGTATGGGGGGCCCCACGGCGCTGCCACCGGGAGGCAGGAGGGATTCCCGCGCGTTTTCCTCCGGGTCCGTACGCTCTACAATCTGGCGAATCCATCATTGCCTGAATTTGAGAGAAGAGCCCCGCATGTCTGTCCCCACGACGGGAATTCCAGCCTCTGGCACCCGGCCCCCGCGAAACGTCTGCGTCACCGATCTGGTCGACGGCCAGACGATTGAGGAGGTGTTTCTGCTGGCGGACAAGCAACTGCGGGCCAATCGGAACGCGGAACTGTATTTGCTGACGCAGTTGCGCGACCGTACCGGCGTCATCAGTGGGCTGATGTGGAATGTCCGCGAACCGACCGTTGCTCATTTTTCTCCCGGCGACTACGTGCGGGCCCGGGGCAAGGTGCAACTGTTTCAGGGCAATTTGCAGCTCATTCTGACACAGCTTTCGCCGGTGGATCCGTCACTGGTCGATCCCGAGGAGTTCACAGCATCAGTGGCGGTTGATTCTGCCGCGCTGCTGGAGCGTCTGTCGGCCCATCTGCGGGCGATCAAGCAGCCCGATTTGCGGCGTCTGGCGGAGTTGTT
>JBGSIP010000518.1:0-2633 GCA_041742495.1 Planctomycetaceae bacterium | reverse complement strand
ACTGGCGACGTTCTGAACTTCTCCGACAAAGCGCCAGGCATTGCTGGGGGTCCAGCCCGTGTTGATCCAGTTGCGATCGAGCTTGGCAATGCCCGTTTCGTCGAGAATGGCAAGCGGTGTGTTTTCCGTCGAATAAAAGATGTTGTTGCGCGCGATCAGGGTTTCTCCGTTGCTGGAAAGGCGAAACAGGCAGGTCTTGTCCGAACGCCCTGTGATCACGGTGTTGTGATAGAAGTACAGCTTCCCTTTGCGGTACCACGATTCATCGCCGCTGTCGCCGCCGTAGTGGACAATCTGATTATTGCCTGCGCCGTCGGGCTCAATGATCACATTCCCGTAGACAAGCGTGTTTTCGTACCGGGGGTCGGAACGAATCGTGGCGTCGTCTTCGCCGTCCACCAGATCCATCTGCCGGTTGCCCCCTTCAATCCAGTTGTACCGAATGACAAGGCCGGCGGAGCGATCCTTCAGATTGTTGCCGCTGCAACCACGGCGCAGCGGGCCCAGATAGTTGTATTGATACGTGATGCCGCGGGCCGCCGAGTACACGTTGTGTTCATAGATCCGGTCTTCCAGACCGTTGTCGTAGATGCGGCAGCCTTCAATGAGGATCTCTTCGGTTTCATAGCCGACGAACAGACCATTGCCACAGTCGCGCAGCACGCAATCGCGCAGCGTGATGTGGTGTCCCTTCTCGACATAGATGGCCGCGGCATGGCCGGCGTATTGAATGACGCCCGTGCCATCGATGTAGAAGACGCCAGGACGGGCGGTGGCAAACTCCAGTCCCTGCACCAGCAGGTAACCCGGCACGTCCTGCGGGGGAAAGCGGGCTCCACCAATCTTGAGAATGCAGCGGTCGCCGGCCCAGTAATTGAGTTGTGGCGGGGCCATGGCCTTGTCCCCCAGAATGACAGGCCGCTCACCGCCTGGTCCCGGAATGCCGCGGATCACCACCGGGTGGGTGGGAGTCCCCTCGACGGCCAGCACCCATTTTGAGCGATACGGTTCAGGGCGATAGTGAATCGAAACCACATCGCCGGGGACCAGCGCTTCCCAAGCAAATTCTGACGGTGTGCTCGCATCGGCCTGAGCGACGGGACCAATGTGATATTCCCGCGCGCTGGCCGTGCCCGGGAAGCTGGCGAGCAGCGCGGCGATCAACATCGCCCGCCCCAGCACCGCGACCTGACCGCTGTGACTGTGCATGAGTCCGTCCTTTGACTTGGGGAGTCTCGCGGCCGATTTTTTATGGGGCCGGCCCAGTGGTGCCGGCGGGCTCCACCGCGGCCAACAGGGCAGCCGCAATTTCGTCACGGACGACCGCGTCATTCTCTTGCGGCTCTCGACACAGCAGAGCAGTCCGGGCCTCAATGCCAGAAATCTGCCCCAGCGCCCAGGCCGCGGCCCCCCGCACGAGAGGTTCCGTGTCGTGCAGGCCGATTGTTAACGCGGGAACCGCCTCAAGGGAACGCCAGTTTCCCAATACGATGGCGGCATTCCGCAACAGGCCGGCACGTCCTGGCCGATCCAGAGGCGAACCGGCGAACTGTCGTGCAAATTCCTCGGCGGTCCAGGCGAACCACGGCAACAGCGCGGCCGGGTTCCAGTCGCTGCGGGCTTTCCAGCCCGCGGAGATTCGGTCTGAGGTTTTGTCGTTCCAAGGGCAGACATCCTGACAGATGTCGCAGCCAAACACCCAGTGCCCCAGCGGTTCCCGCAGGTCTCGCGGAATAGGCTGCTGCCGCAGTTCAATCGTCAGATACGAAATGCAGCGTCGCGCATCGAGGACCCGTGGGGCCGGAAACGCTTGGGTCGGACATGCATCGAGACAGCGGGTGCAGGTGCCGCAGTGATCCAGTTCGAACGGGGCATCGGGTGTGGCTTCTGCAGACAGCAGCAGCGCCGCGAGGAACAGGAAGCTCCCCTGCTGGCGATTGATGAGCAGTGTGTTCTTGGCCTGCCAGCCGAGTCCTGCCAGACGGGCGAAATCCCGTTCCAGCAGCGGGGCAGTGTCGACAATGCCTCGCGTTTGCACGGCGGGATAGGTTTGCCGCAGGGCCCCGGTGAGCGATTTGAGTCGCGTGCGGATCACCGCGTGGTAGTCCGCGCCGTTCCAGGCATACGAGGCGATATCTGCGTGCAGCGGACCGGCGGCCTGCCGGGATTCCGAGCGATAGACCAGTCCCAGCATGAGCACCGATTTGACCGGCGGAAACACACCCGCGGGATGCTCGTACGCCTCTCGGCGGCGATCGAGGTAGCCCATGTCGCCGGCATAGCCTGCGGCCAGCCAGTCGAGAAAGCGGGGATAGCCGGGCGGAGTGACGGCGGGGGCGATGCCAGCCAGTTCAAAGCCTGCGTCGCGAGCCTGAGCGATGAGCCACGTTCGCAATTCCGCCGGAGCGGGAGATGGGGACGGAGCGGCTGGCGTTCCGGTGGTCACGACGGCACCTTCTCCGCCGAATGTGGCCGGCCCCCGATGGTTTGGGCCTCAGGGCTGCCGGCTGGCTGCCGCCAGGTTCAATGGCGCGCCGCCGGGAGCAATGGTCAACACGGCTGGCTTGTTGGCCTGCAGGAACTTGTAGAGTCCGCTGACAAATGCCGGTGGGACGGGTTTGCCTTGGGCGGCG
>JBGSIP010000517.1:0-3318 GCA_041742495.1 Planctomycetaceae bacterium | reverse complement strand
TGCGTTGGTCCGTAATGCCGGTTGCGGCAGTGTTAGTGTCAGGATCCTGCCTGTGGGTGCTCGGTGCCCAGGCCCAGACCGACACCCCCGCGGCGTCTCCTCCCAAAGCCACTGCGGCGGAGACGACCCCCGACAGTTCCGACAATCCGAAGGCAGAAAAGCCTGACGCCGAGAAAACGGATACGCAGAAAACGGATACCGACAAACCTGATGCCGAGAAAAAACCGGAGGAGCAGGCCGCCGCAGACAAGTCCGACAAGAAGCCCGATGCCCCCGAGACGGTCAGTCCCAAGCGGACGCATTTGAACGTCATCGTCAAAGTGGATGGGCACGTCGATTCTCCGCGCCCCGCAGAACTGTCGCTCGTTCCCAAATCATGGAGCACGTTCGAGGTGGTCCAGGCGCTGGAGCACGGCACGCGAGTGAAAGCCGGCGATGTGGTGCTGGAAATCGATCGCGTGGAATACGACCGCAAACTGGCTGATGCCCGCCTGAGCGTCACCTTGCAGAAAATTGCCGTCAGACTGGCCCAAATCGTGCTGGAGAACACCCGTGTCACCGCCGATCTGGACCTGAAGGCCGCCATTCGCAGTGCCAAGGAATCGCAGGTCGACCTGGATTACTTCAACAGTGTCGCGGAAGCACTCAACAAGAAGTCGCTGGCCTATTCGCTCCGGAACGCCGAATTCTCGCTCGCCAACTCGGTCGAAGAGTACGAGCAACTCAAGAAAATGTACGAGGCCGACGACCTGACCGAAGAGACCGAGGAGATCATCCTGCGGCGGGCCAAGTTCGACGTCGAGGCAGGCGAGTTCATGCTCGAACGCTCGCAGGCCTCTCACGATCGTGCCATGGAATTCACCATCCCACGGATGCGGACAGAAGTCGAAGAAGCCAACCTCCGCACGCAATTGAATCTGGAGCGGGTGCAGGCCTCCGCACCGATGTCGGTCGAACGCCGTGAGCTGGAGTTCGAAAAGGTGCAGCGGGAACTGGAAGAGGCGGAACGCTCCTTGAAGGAACTGGAAGAAGACTCCAAGCTCTTCACGTTTCGTGCCCCGCAGGATGGCATCCTGTACTACGGTTCGCTCGAAGACGGTGAGCTGTCCACCGCCAAAGTCGTGGCGAAAGTGCTGGAGAAAGGGGCCAAGGTTCCCACCAATGCCGTGATCATGACAGTCGTCCGCACGGATGCCTTGGTGGTGCGGCTCAAGGTCGACGAAAAAGACATCAGCCTCGTCAAGGAGGGGCAAGCCGCCGCCGTCAATGCTGGTGTGCTCCCGCAGCGGGTGCTCAGGGGCCGCGTGACAGAAGTGTCGCGTGTCCCGGGCGTTGACCAGAAGTTTGCTGTGCTGGTCACGCTCTCCGACGATCAGGATTTTGGCCCCCTGGTGCCCGGCATGTCCGCCACCGTGCGCGTGAACGCCTACGAAGCTTCCGACGCACTGACGCTCGCGGAGAAAGTTGTCTTCACCAGCAACGTTGATGGCAGTCGCTACGTGTGGGTCGCGACCGACGGCGCGCCAGAAAAACGGACCATTCGCACTGGCAATTCCGCGGAGGCCCGTATTGAAATCCTGGGCGGCCTGTCGGAATCAGATCAGATTCTGGTCAAAGAACCCGAGGACAAGTAGGTACGGCACGCGGCGGCAGGCCGCGGATTGAACCGCGGGCCGCGGGCCTCACAAACAGGTCCGCGGCCGCCGTTGTGTCCACAATTCGGTCGGTCGCAGAAGTTGCTCGTCGCGAACTGCGCCCGGCTCGCGATTGCCACTGGCATCTACGCACGGAAGATCGAGATGGCGATTTCTGGAATGCTGCGATTCATCCACCTGACGCTCGTGTGCGGCGCCGTGTGTTGCACCTCAGCCACGTCGCTCTGTGCGGACGATGTCGCCGCTACGGCGAGCGCGACGGGTACTTCCGCAGCCACCGCGACTGGCGCTGCCCCAGGCACCGAAGCCCTGCTGCAACCGCCAGAGCTGCCTGCAGGGCCCTCCACGGCCGAAGATGTCCCCTATGCTCCGGCGGTCACCCGAGTCACCCCCGCCGAATTGCACGCCTCGTTTGAGCGCGGTGTGAAGTTTCTGATCGACAGCCAGAACGAAAACGGTTCGTGGGGTGCCGCGACGCAGACGAAGGGGCTGAATATCTTCGCCCCCATCCCCGGTGCCCACCACGCCTTCCGCGCAGGGACGTCGTCGTTGGCGTTGGCCGCCCTCATTCGTCTCGAATCAGAATTCCCCGCAGCCACGCCGACAATTGACAAAGCCGAAGCGTGGATGCTGGAGCATCTGCCGAATTTGCGGCGGGCCGATCCTACCGCCATCTACAACGTGTGGGGGCACTGCTATGCCATTCAGGCCTTGGTGCTGATGAAGCAGCGGCATGCCGATTCGCCCGATCAACAGGCTCGCATTGAGGCCCTCATCCGCGATCAGTTTGAAAAACTGGAGCATTACGAATCAGTCGATGGTGGCTGGGGGTACTACGATTTTCGCACGCGTTCCGCGCAACCTGCCAGCGATTCCATCAGCTTTGTGAATGGTGCGGTGCTCGTGGCCTTCAAGGACGCCCAGTTGGCGGGTGTGGAACCGCCCGAACGCCTGGTCCGTCGCGCCCTCGACGCCACCCATCGCCAGCAGAAGGATGACTTCTCGTACTTCTACGGGGAATATCTGCAGTATCGGCCCATGTATCCCATCAATCGTCCCGGCGGCAGTCTGGGCCGCTCCCAGTGCTGTAACCTGGCGCTGCGCATGTGGTACTCGCCGGAAATCACCGATCGCGTGATGGTCGACTGGCTGCACCGTCTGATCGCCCGGAACGGATGGCTTGATATCGGCCGTAAACGCCCCGTCCCGCACGAGTCCTGGTTCGCGGTCGCGGGATACTTTTACTACTTCGGCCACTACTACGCGGCCCGGCAGTTGGACATGATCCCCACCGATCAACAGTCCTTCTTTGCGTCGCACCTGGCGCGACTGATGTTCAAATTGCAGGAACGGGATGGCAGTTGGTGGGATTACCCGCTGTATTCCTATCACCAGCCCTACGGCACCGGCTTTGCGTTGCTCACGCTCGTCGAATGCCGCGACGCACTGCTGCGCAACGCTCCGGCCGAATTGCCCGCCAGTCCCTGACCGCAACTGGCAGGCGGCATTTGTCAGCCTTCCCGCGCTCGTCAGGCTGAGGTCGGTTACCAGCGATTCTCAACCGGGGGATTGTGTCTCCGCAGCGTGGCGGGCCCGCCAGAAGAGCACCGGGGCCAGCAATAGCCCCCCCACAGAAATAAGGCACAAGCAGGTCAGCGGAGCC
>JBGSIP010000516.1:0-2509 GCA_041742495.1 Planctomycetaceae bacterium | reverse complement strand
CGTGGCGGGTGTGCTGACCGGCCGCACGGGAACCGAAATCACCGTGCATCTGCCGGGTGGCCAACTGCACTTGTCGTGGCCCGACCGAAATGGTCCTGTCTTCATGACGGGTCCCGCGACGGAAGTTTTTTCTGGCGACTGGCCGTTGGAGTCGTAGTGCGGTCGCCATCGCCTCCCGGTGATCGACGGCAGCCAACTGCCGTTGCGAACTCCAACATCAGCAGGCGGAGTTCCCGGAGTGTTGTCCGTGGTGAGCTGGCAAAGGTCTGCCGGTTGGCCCGGCGGGGCAGTTCAGCAGGATATTGCTCAGACTGTCGATTTCGGCGCAATCGTGGCGCAGAACGTGTCTGAGTTTGCCGTCGGGACGCGATCGCGAATTGACCGGTGGACCTCGCGTTCTTAGGCTGACATGGACCCCCCGGCTTAACGCCGACCGCTCCCGTGCGGAGGCGGGGCCATTCGCCAGTTGCTTTGAGGATCAGCCATGTCAGCGTCTTGCCGTGCCTCTGTCTCCCCCGGATCACTCGCGGATCGTCGTCATTGGCTGGCCGTAGCCGGTCTGGTGCTGGGGCTGTGTGCGGGAGGCTGGGAAGCGACAGCGGTCGCTCAACCCAAGCCTGCGAAAAAGCTGACGGTGGAGTCACCCAAGGTGACCGCCATGGATGGTTGGCCGCTCCAGTTGACGTATTACAAGCAGCCGGTCGATTCTGATGCTCCGGTGGTCATTCTGTTGCACATGTCAAAACAGGACTCTCGCGTCTGGAAGGACGGGTTTGCCGAGACACTGTGGAAGGATGGCTACGCAGTCGTCTGTGTCGATCTGCGAAAACATGGTGAAAGTCAGGGGCCGGGGGGGCAGGGAGCGGCGGTCGAACTGAGTCCGCAAGACTATGTGGCGATGGTGGGTGGGGATCTTGAGGCCGTCAAAGAGTTTGTGTTGGCCGAGCACACCGCCAAGACGCTGAACATGCGCAAAATGGCCATCGTCGGAGTGGAAATGTCCGCCACGATTGCCGTGAACTTTGCGGCGAACGACTGGATCAAGCCGCCATACGATGATGGTCCCAATCTCGCCACGCGCACGCCGCGCGGGCAGGACGTGCGGGCACTGGTGTTGTTGTCGCCGGAATCAGCATTGCCGCGGATGTCGTCGACGGCAGGGCTCAAGTCGCTGGCCGACCCGCGGAAAAAAGTGGCGATGCTGTTTATCAGCGGGAAGCAGGATCCGCTCGACAAAGGGCAGACCAGCAAGATGTTCAAAGTGGTCTCTGCGCCGGTCCAAAATGAATCGCGGGTTGCTTTGAAAGAGTTGGACGTGAAGTTGCGCGGAACGAACCTGCTGGGGAAGAAGCTGGGCGTGGAAGAGGCGATTCAGAGCTTTCTGGGGACGCATGTGAAGTCGCTGAGCGACCCCTGGGTGGACCGCCGCAGCCGTCTGACGCGATAGAAGTGCGGCCGCGGAGTGCGGCTCCTCAGGACGAGCAAGAGTCAGCCGAACAGGTGCATGTTCCCCCGGCTGTTCTCGCGACAGGCTCACCTCTGTTCGCAGATTCGCATATGCCTGCCAATTCATTCGGTGTGCCGCACAACAGTGCGAGGGGAGTTGCGCTGGAATGTGGTCCGGCGACAGGGCACGCAGTGTGTGCCGCCGCTGAGCGATCTAGAATTTAAACTCTGGCACATCCCCCACAATGAAGGGCGAGAACTGCTGCAGCGATTCGACCGTCCAGACGTCACCCACTTTGTGGAGCCTTAAGGCAAAGACTTTGTCTCGACGATCACCGGACCGGCCGACCTCGCGGAGTTCAAGATACGCCGTTTGGCCTTGATAGAGTTCGTAGGTTTGTCCCTTTGCGTTCATGGCGTCGAGGACAAACGTCCGCGGTACAAAAAACTCCAGCGTCTTGCGCCGGGGATTGTCTTCATCCTCAAAAAACTCCAGCGTACCTTTAATGGTTGATTCAGAGAACATTTTGCCAAATGCCTCGAGATCGCCTGTGCTGATCGCGATCAGCAGTGCCTTCGCACGGGCTTTGATCGCGGGGTATTCGCGGTTGTTCTCCGCCAACTCTTCCAACGGCGGTTTGATTCGCGATGGATCGAATTCCTCCCGACCCGAGGGACGCGTCACATCCGCCTGTTTCGACAGTCGCATGTCGTCATAGATCCAGTTGCCGTTTTCCTTGACCAGCACCAGATAGGTCTGTTCGGAGTTGGCGCTGCGGTCGGAAATTCGCACCCACGCCTCGTGGCGCAGGCGTGTGGCGAGGAATCTTCCGTTCCAGCGGGTGGCTTCCTGCACGGCCACGGCATCGCTGCCAAACCACGCTTCAAAGTCCGCCGAGCCGGGCTTGAAGGCTGCCACTTGCTCAGCGGAGACCGGCTGCGCCGTGGTCAGTTCCAGCAGGGCGCGTGAGTTCTTGGCTTTGAGGGCCGCCAACGCCAGTTTGGCGACTTCCCGCGGATCGCTGCGCTGCGCGTTGGTGGCCGGCGCACGCTCGGTCGGTCT
>JBGSIP010000515.1:0-2996 GCA_041742495.1 Planctomycetaceae bacterium | reverse complement strand
AGCAGAAAGCGAATCCGACGACGATCCATGACTGAACTCAACTCGCACAAATCGGCCGGTGCCCGGGGGCACGCAACCGGAGGAACCAGCAGGCGGGCTGCAGACTGACACGTCGGTCGGGCTGACAACTGGCAGACTGGGTGGGGACTGGTCGCGCAGAGGCGACCAACAAACTTTAACGACGACCGGGCCGTTATTCATGGCTGGCAGCGGGAGACTCGACGTGGTGCGTAAGAACGCAGCCTGAGTACGCAAATCCGCCCGCGAGCAGTCTCCGAACAACGCAGAGAAACTTCCGGCCGATCACAAAACGGGCCGCTTCCGGGAGCCCGCATTGCCGGTGTGGCACGGGCCTGGAAGGAGAAAACATACACGGGACGGGCCCGTTGGTCATGCGTAGGCCGCCGCAAGGCCGGAATTCCAGGCCAACGCCCGTCGAAAGGGGGGTTTGGGGCAGGGAGTCTGGCGGAGTGCCGGCCAGGGGAGAACCGGGGCGGGCAGAACAGTCGCAGGGTGACTATCGGCCGTCGCGGAGCCGGTCGCCGAGGAAGTTGTCGAGTTCAGGAATGGGGTAGATTTTTTCGGCGGTCTTCTGGAAGTCGTAGACAACGCGGCGGAAGGAGACGGTTTTGCCATCCAGAATGACGTAGGAGGCGCGGTTGTCTCCGTCGCGAGGCTGGCCGACGGAGCCGACGTTGACGAGTGCTTTGGAGGAGCCGAACTGGAATTGATGGCCGAGTTCGGTCGGGGAGTTGAAGCTGTAGTCGTCGAGGAACACGCCGGGGATGTGGGTGTGTCCTTGGAAGCAGTAATGGTCGACCAGGCCGAAGATGCGTTCCATTTTCCGCTGATTGTAGATGTCTTCGGGGAAGACGTATTCGTTGAGGGGATTGCGGGCGGAGCCGTGGACGAAGAGGAAATCTCCGTCCCGTTTCATGCGGGGGAGTTCGCCGAGGAATTCCCAGCGTTCGTCGTTGCCCTTGGGATCGCCGCCTTCGAGTTGTGAGCGGGTCCAGAAGATGGCGCGTTCAGCCCCGGCGTTGAAGCCTTCGGGATCGAACATGGCGGCCTGGTCATGGTTGCCGAGGATGGTGACGGCGCAGTTGGACATGACGACGTCGATGCATTCGCGGGGATTTGGCCCGTAGCCGACGATGTCTCCCAGGCAGTAGATCTCGGAGATGTTCTGTGCGCGGATGTCCGCGAGGACAGCTTCGAGAGCCTCCAGGTTTCCGTGAATATCACTGATGATCGCACGCAACGGCGTGACCCCTGTTTGGAGACCAATGGTTCTGAAGACCCGTCGGTTGAGCGACCGAACGGGTCTGCGGAACAGTCATGTGGCCGCGGAGAGATGACTCCGCCGTGGCCCGTGGCCTTGCCACCGTGGGCGCGGTGCCGGGTGGGTTGGCGTGTGTGGGTTGACAACTCGTCCGAGCATCTGGTGGCCAGCCGGATGCTGATGGGCGAACTCAAATCTGTTGCTACAAACTACTTGCGCACATTCGCCTGCGTGGCCGAAAGTTTACGGCAGCATTCCCGCCGGGGTCAAGCCAGTCTCCGGAGTGTGAAGGCTGCCGTGTGAACGGGCGCAAGTGGAATGAAAGCTTCAGCTTAACGTCCCGTTGGCGTGGAAACTGCCCGGCGGCTGCCTGGTTTGAGACGCGGGGGGAATCTGTGCGGGGAACGAATGGTCGAGTGCCACGGCGGGTGGCCGTGCGGGATTGGCGGTGCGTCAGCGCAGATGGTGCGGTGCCTGCGCTGCCAAATGGAAACAGGTGGCTGTTGCCGGTGAGGGCGAATGAGGTGCGAAGAGGACAATGACTGGGTGCGGGTTGCGAGTTGGCATCAAATCGCGCGGAATTTGTTGACCAGAGGCCACTGTGTCGTATGTTTCGAGTGACACTCTCAATGTGTCGCATGTTTCGAGTGACACTTTTGATGTGTTGCATGTTTCGAGTGTCGCTGATTGATTTGCTGGCGGTCATGGAAGTGCCGTCGACCCCGTTGCGGGCGAAGTCCCGCGGATGGTGACAGGTCAGTTCTGGAGCGACCTGCGGTCAAGTCCGGTCTGGAAGATTCGGACGCGTGATCCCCTCGGCTGAATGCATTTTGCGGCGCACCTGGCGTGAATCGCACTGAGGTTCCTGTGTGGAACTGTTGGTGAGCGAACCGTCGAGGAGGTGCCGTGACCTCACCGAGAGAGCACACCATGAAGACGGCCGAAGGGTCTTTGTTGCTGGTCGACGATGACCGGTACATTCTGGAAGCAATGGCCGACTATCTGCGTCGGTCGGGGCATCGGACGGAAACCGCGTCGAACTGCAGCGATGCGTTGGACCGGCTGAAGGATTATCCGTTTGACGCGGTGGTCTGTGATGTGAATTTGCCGGACCGCGATGGATTTCAACTGCTGGAGTGGGTGACTCAGCATAAACCCGACACAGCCGTCATATTGCTCACCGGGTATGGCACCATTGAGAGTGCCGTCGAAGCGATCCGGATGGGGGCATTCGACTATCTGACCAAACCGGTCATTGAAGACGAACTGCAACTGGCGATTGAGCGTGCGCTGGGTCAGCGCCGGCTGGTGGAAGAGAATCGCTCCCTGAAGAAGCAGTTGGATGACAAGTTTGGCGCGGGGAACATCGTCGGGCATGACTTCAAGATGTTGAAGATGTTCGACCTGATGGAGAGTGTGTCGGACACGCGGACGACGGTGCTGGTGCTGGGCGAAAGCGGCACGGGCAAGACGATGACAGCGCGGGCCATTCATCAGATGAGCAGCCGGCGGGCACGGCCGTTTGTGGAAGTGGCGTGCGGGGCACTGCCGGAGTCGCTGCTGGAGAGCGACCTGTTCGGGCATGTGGCGGGCGCGTTTACGGGTGCCAACCATGACAAGGTGGGGAAGTTCCTGCAGGCGGATGGCGGGACGATTTTCCTCGACGAAATTGCGACGGCTTCGCCGAGTCTGCAGGTGAAACTGCTGCGAGTGC
>JBGSIP010000514.1:0-6368 GCA_041742495.1 Planctomycetaceae bacterium | reverse complement strand
TGGTGCAACAGGCTGGCTGGGGAGCACAGCAGGGATTGAGGTTTCTCTGGAACCAGCCATTGGGTCCAAAGATCTGTGCGTCGGCGGAATTGATTCCGGCGGTGAACAGAGTGGCGACAGCCAAGGTACTGACACAGCGTCCAAACATGGCGCGAGTTCCTGACAGCAAAACGGGGCGAACGGTGAGTTGGTGACCGTAACCTTCTGAGCGATCACCAATAGCCAGGCAGTTGGCCCGCAAGACGTAAATCGCTCGTCGAATGGACCGGCGTTGTACCCGTCGCCTGTGTGCCTCTCAAGACGCCCCTGCTCGCGGGGGAGCGCGATTGAAACACTTACATCAAGTCTGACCAGCGCGCACGCCGATAGCCTGAAGTTCGCGAACGCCGCCACGCACCACGCCAGCAGCGTCGGTCACATGGTGCCAGTAGGTCAGGCTGTGCGTGACGCCAACGCGCCATCGGGTTGCTGAGTGAGTCAGCACCGTCTTCCTCGGGTGAGTGAGGCTTCTCACACATCTCCGTGACTCTGCGCCTCTGTGAGATCGCGTGTCCTGTCGCGAATGGCACGGTTCACGAGGTCGCCAGAAACCAACGTTGAATGCAGAGTCCGCGCGCCCCGTCTCGTTCGCTCCATGATGGTTCTCACGGAGGCACAGAGCCACGGAGAAAGTCTCAGCAATCTGTCGTTCAGGCTGTGTCCGACGCTCGAGTCGGGTTTGACTCTCGCGTCAGGCACAGCCTGACTTGCAAATCACCTCACGGCTGGACAAGCCAGCCGTGGCACCCTGGGGTCTGCGCTGGCAGGCAAAGAGCGGTGGACGAACCAGTAGGTCACCGGACGCGCCAGCGGCGGCCGTGAAGCGCGTGGCACGACACTCGCGGGCGAAGACCACCACTCGCTCAACGCGCAGAACGCAGTGCGTCTCTACGGCACGAGGAAGAACAGTCCCGTATACACGCCGCCGGTGACGGCTGCGGCTTCGGCGCTCAGCGGCACCTGCTCGATCAGCTCAGGCGCCGGTTCACCCGGGCGGTAGTACCCCAACGGATACACGTCCTCGCAGATGGGATGCAGTGTCGCCTGGTACGGCAGTCCCAGCAGTTGCGCGCCAAACTTGCTCAGCGAGACAAACGGCTGCACGATCGGGCCGTGACTCTGACCGTAGCGTTCGAGCGCCACATCTTCAAAGTACAGCGGGTGATAGTGAATGTTCGAGGCCGTCCACGCCATACCATACGGATCGAATTCGCGTCCCTGATAGGGGGTTTCGCCCAGTGATGCGCGGGGAGGCACCGGCAGCGAGGCTTCATCCTGATTGGGACGGACGCGCGAAGGGGCATTTTGATCGCTGGTTTCGGGCACATAGTCCGCAAACGGCTGAATGCCGGAGATGGGCGGCAGGTCGGCGGCGGTCGCCGCGTTTTCCATCCAACTGGCTGGATTCGGCCGATTCTCCGCGCGGGGTGCCGGCAGAGCCGGTGCCTCCAACGTGGCCATGACGGATGCCGGAATCGTCTCCAGCGCAGAGTCTTCCGCCATTGAGGACCTGAACTCCAGCTGGGCACTCAAGTCGGCAGGTTGAACCTCAACACCCACATCAGTGGGCGCTGCCGATTCCGTTCCGCGTGGCTGAACCCTCGGCTGCGGGACCGGCGTCATGGGCAGCGGCGTGAGAGCGGGAGTCACCTGCGGACCAGGAGTGGTCGGTGGCAGCGCAGCGGGTGGCAGCGCAGCAGGGGCGACCGCTTCGCGCGCCCGCACATCGGGCGAGACCCACACATCATGCGATTCTACCGGAAACAGCCGGGCGGAACCGGAAGGGTCAATGTCGGGCAGCCCGGCAGCCGTGGCTTTGTTTCTGGCCGCCTGGGCGCGAATTGCGTCCACTCCACTGTGTGACCGCACCGTCGGCCGCCACGTTCCCATTTCCGCCGTTTCGATCCCCTGTGCCTCGGAAGGGGGCAGCAGGGTCGGCGGTTCCTCAGGTGTCATCGACACGGGGGAGCTTCCTCCCACGGGCGGTAGGCCCGGCGTACGGGCCGTACGCACGAGGGGTGGGTGAGAAGTTAACGGAGCAGCCAAGTCGCCGCCCGTCAGTGGCTCGGGCTCCGTGCGATCTGCCCGGCGATCGACGCGCTGTTCGTACTTTTCCAGTTTCTTGACGGCCCGCGGAGCCAGCGTCTCGCGCGACAACTCCGTCGACAGTTCAATTTCCTGCTGGGTGTCGAATTCCTTCCGCAGCTCTCGCCATTTCTTGAGTGGCGAACGGGCTCCCAGATTCTCGATGGGGTCCGACACCGGCACGGGACGGTCTTCGGCGAACGAGGGCAGAATTCCCCACCCCAGGCATCCGCCGGCGAGCGCCGTCAGCACCGCGCATTTAAGCGCGGTCCGAGGGCGCATGCTCTGCAGAATAGTTGGGAGCTTCCTGAGTGATGGCAATGTCATGGGGATGGTTCTCCCGCACGGTAGCTGCAGAGACCTGAATGAACTGCGCCTGTTCGCGCAACTCAGTCACGTTCTGCACTCCGAGGTAACCCATGCCCGCCCGCAGGCCGCCGACCAGTTGATACAACAGGCCATTCAAGTGGCCTTTATAAGCAACTCGTCCTTCGACCCCTTCAGGCACAAGTTTGTTACGTGATTTGTCTTTACCGTCTGCTTCTGTGCTGCCTTGGCGATACCGCTCGCTACTCCCCTTCACCATCGCTCCCAGCGATCCCATACCGCGGTAGCGCTTGAATGTGCGCCCCTGGTACAGAATCCTCTCGCCGGGGCTTTCTTCCAGCCCGGCCAGCAGCCCGCCGAGCATTACCGTCGATGCTCCCGCCGCCAGCGCCTTGGTGATGTCTCCGCTGTATCGAATGCCTCCGTCAGCAATCACGGGGACGCCAGACCCCTGAATCGCCATGGCGGCATCGTTAATCGCCGTCAGTTGCGGCACACCCACCCCGGAGATGATCCGCGTGGTGCAGATCGATCCGGGGCCGATGCCCACCTTCACCGCATCCACCCCCGCATCCACCAGGGCCCGCGCTCCGGCTCCGGTGGCCACGTTCCCCGCGATCACCTGAATCGCGTGGGCGGCTTTGATTTTCTGCACCGTTTCCATGACGTTGCGGGAATGGCCGTGAGCACTGTCCACGACCAGCACATCGACCCCCTTGTCGATCAGTGCCTGCACCCGCGGGAAATCAAAGACGCCGACCGCCCCCCCCACACGCAGTCGGCCGCGGCTGTCTTTGCACGCCGAGGGGAACTGCAGGTTCTTGTCGATGTCCTTGATGGTGATCAACCCCTTGAGTTGGTATCGGTCGTCCACCAGCAAAAGCTTCTCAACTTTGTTCTCCCGGAGAATGCGTTCTGCCTCTTTGAGGTCTGTGTTGGCTGGCGCTGTGACCAGGTTTTCCCGCGTCATGACTTCTTCGATGCGGGTCTGCTCGGAATCGAGAAAGCGGAGATCGCGGCGCGTCAGAATTCCGCGCAGTTTCCCATCTTTCGTAATCGGCACGCCCCCAATGTTTCGCTCGTCCATCAGCCGGCGGGCTTCCGCCACCGTGGCCTCAGGGGGGAGCGTCAGCGGGTCGACAATCACGCCGTGCTCACTCCGTTTGACCCGGTCCACTTCCATGGCCTGCTGCTCGACAGACATGTTTTTGTGGATGATGCCGATGCCCCCCTCCTGCGCCATGGCGATCGCCATTTCGCTTTCGGTCACGGTGTCCATCGGGCTGGACATGATTGGCACGTTCACCAGGATGGCGCGCGTCAGTTGCGAAACGACGCTCACCTCGCCCGGCATCACTTCGCTGAAGGCCGGCTGCAGCAGTACGTCGTCAAACGTCAGACCCTGCTGAATGCGTTCGGACAATGGCTTCATGTCTCACTCCTCCCCTACGGCGATCTCCGCTGCCTGGTCCCCGCTCGCGGAGTCCGGCGGCGAAACGCCATGACCGTGCCTGTTGAACTGTTGCCGCGGCAAAGGCTGCCGCCTGGCGGAATTCTGTCTCCAACAACCGGTTGAACTGTGGCCACACAACATCATTCCGGCTGCCACTCTCATCGCCGGCTGCCACTGGCTCTGTCGGTTGCCACTGGCTCTGCCAGTGTTCTTCTCTCCTCGCGAAATGCGACAATGGCGAAGCCGGTGGCACCCGGGCGATGTGTCTGAGCGCCATGATTCTGGGCCTGTGCACCCCTCCCCTGCGCCGTGGATTCAGCCCTCTGGCTGCGAGCCGGACCGCTGCTCGACCGGATTGCGCAACGTGCCGATCTCCGCGATGGTGATCTCGACCAAGTCGCCCGGCAGCATGGTGAAGTCGCTGTCTGGCACAATGCCCGTGCCCGTCATCAGCGCCGCTCCGTGGGGGAAATCGAGTTCGCGGCCCAGCCACGCCACCAGTTCCGCCAGCTTGCGTTTCATCTGCGACAGGTCGGTGTGTCCCGCAAAGACCTCCGTTCCCCCGCGCGTGATGGAGAGCGAAATGGGGGTCGTGGCACTGATGGGTGCCTCCTGCACCAGCACTGCCGGCCCCATGGCACACGACTGGTTGTAGACTTTGGCCTGCGGCAGATAGAGGGGGTTGTCCCCTTCGATGTCGCGCGAGGAGACATCGTTGCCAATGGTGTAGCCCACAATGTCCAGCGTGGGAGACACCAGCAGTGTCAGTTCGGGCTCGGGCACAGACCATGTCGCATCGGCCCGGGCGCGAATGGGAACACCGGGCCCCACGACGCGCTCCGGAGTGGATTTGAAGAACAGCTCAGGGCGATCCGCTTCATAGACCTGGTCATAAACCGAGGCTGCCGTTTCGGATTCTTCCATCCGGGCCAGTTGGCTCCGTTTGTAGGTCACCCCCGCCGCCCAGACTTCGTGCCGATCGATGGGGGGCAACCAGCGTGCCGAGGCCGCATCGCGAACGCGATGAGCACGTCGGACGGCTGCTTCGATCGCCGACAGTCGATCGGACCGGTGCAGCACGTCGCCCAACTGCGTGATCAGTTGCCCGCGGTCATCGGCGAGCAGATGCAGTTGCTGTCCACGCACCTCCACCACCACGACGCCCAGCGAGGGCAATTCAACTTTGGCGAGCAACACGGTGCGTCTCCTTGTGTGGGGTTTCGATCGATTCGAGTCTGCGCAGTCGCTGATTCGCGGTGCCGACGGTCACCCTGGTTCCGCGCCAGGCGGCAGCCGGCGGGACGTGGCCCATCACCGCGAACCTCCGCGAGTCTGCTCCAGTGCACCAAGTAGCAGACACATATCCGGCGGCACAGGGGCCTCAAACGATACGCGCTGACCGGTGCGTGGATGGTTGAATTCCAGCCGATGGGCATGCAGCGCCTGACGGTGCATGAGATTGGCCGGCGCATCGATGGGCCGGACCAGCCCGAGGTCTTCCCAGGTCACCACGGGTCGTCCGCCGTACTGGCGATCGGCCACCAGCGGGTGCCCCAGATACTGCATGTGGACTCGCAACTGGTGGGTCCGCCCGGTTTTGGGATGCAATCGCACATAGGTGCAGCGGGGATACCGTTCGATCACTTCGTAGAACGTGATTGCTTCGCGCGCGTCGGGTTCCGGTCCGCAGACCTGCATCCGTTCCCGGTTGCGCGAGCTGACCTTGATGTGCGTCTCGATGTAATCCGAGTCGAACTCAATCTGCCCCCACACAATCGCGTGATACTGCTTGCTGACGGTGCGTTGCTCAAACTGGGCACTGAGCTCCGCGTGCATGGCGTTGTCTTTGGCCACCACGAGCAGCCCGGTGGTATCGCGATCAAGGCGGTGGACAATGCCCGGCCGATGCCGACCCGCCACGTCACTCAGGGAGTTCAGGTGATACTGCAGCGCGTTGACCAGCGTGCCCGATGCATTGCCCCGCCCCGGATGCACCACCAGCCCATGCGGCTTGTCGATCACACAAAACCATTCGTCCTCATAGACGATGGTCAGGGGAATGGGTTCGGCGGGAATGGCGGTGTCGGGGGCCTCTGGGAGCGCGCCGCTCACGCGGTCGTTCACACGCAGCCGCCGGGCCGAGCGAACCTCCAGGCCATTGATGCGGATCTTGCCCGCATCGATTGTCTTTTGAAACAGCGATCGACTGAAGGCAGGAAAGACCCTCGCCATGTAGTGATCGATCCGCCAGCCGTGCGCCCGCGCTTCCGCCGTCACAGAGAAGGGACCGGCGGTCGGCAACTCTTCGCCGGGGGCGACCAGATCGACCGGAGTGAGGCCATCGGCGGCCATTTCCGCGGCCGGCGGGGTGCCGACCACCGGACTGTCGTCGAGCGATTCCCGCACGTCACTCTCGGGCAGGATCACCTCTTCCAGAGAAAGCAGGTCATCGTCCGGAGCGACC
>JBGSIP010000513.1:0-3015 GCA_041742495.1 Planctomycetaceae bacterium | reverse complement strand
GGCCGCGTCGGATCTGCCGGTGATGATCTACAACAATCCGGTGTCTTACGGGGTGGATATCCTGCCCGAACAGTTCGCCGAATTCGCCGACGTCCCGACGATCGTCGCGATCAAGGAATCGTCCGAGAACCCGCGTCGTATTACGGATATCTACAACGTCTGCGGCGAGCGGTTTATTGTGTTCTGTGGTGTGGACGATCTGGTACTCGAAGGGCTGATTCTGGGGGCTTCGGGGTGGATTTCCGGGCTGGTGAATGCGTTTCCGCACGAGAATCGGTTGCTGTGGGATCTGGCTCAGGCGGGCCAGTGGGACGAAGCCCGCGCCGTGTATCGCTGGTACACCCCGCTGCTGCACCTCGATACGCACGTCAAGCTGGTGCAATACATCAAGCTGGCCGCGGCGGAATGTGGTTTTGGCAACGAAATCACCCGGGCTCCACGCCTGCCGCTGGCGGGCGACGAACGGGCTCGCATTTTGGCGATCATCCGCAAAGGGATCGCGACGCGGCCTCCGGTCCCCGCTGTCGCTGGTTAAGCCTGAGTAAACTTCTCTCCCGCCCCGCCACTGGACTTCGTGTTCTGACTGTAAACATTTCCTCCCCAGAGGCTTGCGCCGTTGCGCGATCGTCGGACTCCCGCCGGGAGCTGACCCAACGGCTAAAAAACGCTGGTCCGGGTGTAGGGATTGTGCCGATTAAAGCACCCGGGTGGGTCAAGTCTCCGCAGGGGGCCGGTTGAGCGTCAGCAGACGCATCGACGGTCGAGGAGAGGGCCGTGGCTGCCAAACGGCGGTCTGACGGCTGGGGAAGGGAACAGCTCATGCTGCGCTCGCAGTTGCGTTTGGTATGGGTCGCGACCGTGACGTCGACCGTCATGCTCGCTGCCGAAGCGGGGACCGGTTGCGCACTGGCGTCTCCGCCGGCCGTTCAGCCAGCCTCTTGTCAGATCGAACAATCCGTCGTCTCGAGTGTGGGCCGCATGGGCACACTGACCGAGAGCGAAATGCGGGACGAAGATGCGGCCGTAGAAGCGGAAATGAAGCGGCTGATGCCGGACTTCTCCATTATCGCCAAAGGTGGCTCCACCGCGGCGGACAAAGCACTGGGACTGCGCCAATTGCCGCTGCGGCAACTGGATGCCCGCGAGCGCAACATCGTGCAGGAGATTACCTCGCAGTGCGCGCAGTTTCGCCGTCTGCCGACGATCACCATGCAGTGTGAACAAGCTGCCTACCAGTACTTCGTGCAGCACCCCGATGTGGCTGTCAGTCTGTGGCGGGCGCTGGGCATCTCGGAAATGTCGGTCGTACAGCAGGACACAGAGCGCTACTTGTCCGATGGCGGTGAAGGAACACTGGGGCAGATCGAGTATCTTTATCGCTCGCCACAAAGCAGTCTGGTGGTCTGCGAGGGTTCGTTCCAATCACCGTTTTTGCGATCGCCCATCAAGGCCCGGGCCCTGTTTCACCTGATCAGCGAATATCACCCACAGACCAACGGCACGATGCAGATGCGTCATTCCGCCAACGTGTTTGTGGCGTTTCCGTCACGACCCGTGGAGACCGCAGCCAAGCTGATTTCGCCCATCAGCAACGCGATTGCCGATCGCAATTTTCGGGAAGTGAGTCTCTTCCTGCGCACGATGTCGACCGCGATGGAACAGCAGCCCGGCTGGGTGGAACAGATCTCGCTGCGGCTGGACAAGGTGCCACCGGAGACTGCCGTGGAAATCATGGAAGTGACGGTGGACATGCACCGACGGTACCGTGATCGGCAGTTGGAATTGATGGACGCCGCCGCTGTGGAGGCGACGCCTGTGCGGATGACGCGTGAAGTCCGCACGGCAACGGCTTCACGGGCCGGTGAAACGGCCACCGCGGATAAATGAGCGGCAGGGACAACTCTTAGTGGAACCCCCTACGCATTGGCACTGCGACCCTCGCGGATTGCGTCGCGCCAGCCGGTGACGCGATCATTCATCTGATCGAGTTCCCCTTGCGGAACGGCATGGCCTCCGAACCGGATGCCGTAGAACAACTGCACAATTTCGGGGGGCAATTCGGCCAGATCCGGGGCTGTGGCAGGCAAGGCCGCCTGATTGACGACCCGCTCGGCGAATTCCCGCGGCGTGTCTGCCGGCCCCATTCGATAGCCCAGCGATTCGGCCACCGCCACGAACCGCTCGAAGACGGCCACCCGGGTATGGTCCTGGCGCATCGCATTCTGAGCGAAGGCACTCCCGGCCCGTCCGGCTCCCACGAGCCGCCGCACCAAGACAATCAACAGCACCAGCAGTCCGAAGAACGTCGCGACCAGGGCGGCCCCTTTCACGCTGAACAGTCGCCGCGGGTCACGGAAGAACTCATAGATGAAGTCGCGAATCAGCTCCCAGTTGGCCAGTTTGCGGACGCGGTCGACCTGCTGGAGAGCGCTTTGGCCCAGCCGCATGAGCGGGTCGTAGAGCAACTGCTTTTGCTGCTCAAAGCTGACATTGGCGACATGCCCCTGCCAGAAGACCTGCAGGTTGTCTCCCCACGAGTTGACCGGCGTGGGCACAGTCGCAATCTGGTTCACAGCTTCTTCCCGCTGACGCCCAGGCGTGGGGTCCAGAATCAGCCAGGTCCGGTTCTCAAAGTCATAGGCCTCGACCCACGCATGGGCATGACGCTGGCCAACTTCGAACCGCGAGCGGGTGCGGCTCCATTCGCCTCCTTTGAAGCCCGTCACCAGCCGCGACGGGACACCCGCGAGTTTGAGCATCAAGGCGAGCGACGACGCGTAGTATTCGCAGTGGCCGCTTTTGCGATTGAAAATGAAGTCCTCGACCGGGTCGACGGTGGGATCTTGAATCGACAGGTTCAGCGTGTAGGTGAACTCGGGCGAGTTGCGGAAGTAGTTCTCAAAGTTGTAGCTGATCTCAGCCACGGTCGGCGGACGATTGAGCGACTTGCGCAACCGTTCCACAAGAGAATTGGCCAGTGCTCCGACGCGCGAAAACCCTTCCGGTGGACGCAGA
>JBGSIP010000512.1:0-4005 GCA_041742495.1 Planctomycetaceae bacterium | reverse complement strand
ATGTGCGGCGTGCGGCCCGGATAGGGGACTGGTTTGATGGTGCGAAAGTAGTACCGGCCCTGCGCATCGGTGAGAAACCGGCCATACCCCTGAAAGTTCTGATCCCGGCGATCGCCGCCGTCAGAGCCCGAATGCAGATAGACCCCCTGATGATCGACCTGCCAGATCTCCACCACGGCGTTGCGCACCGCGGCCCCGGTCGCCGTGAGAATCCGGCCACCCAGATACGTGATGGCGCCCATCGCGGGGGTGATCGCGTCATTCACGATGATCAGGTCGTTGTCAGTGTCGAGCGGCAGGCGATCGGGATAGAACGGCCCTTCAGTCAGCGCCGCTGTCCGCGCCAATTCCTCGGCCAACACGCCGGGCGTCCACAGTGCAGCCGCAGCCCCCGCGGCAAGCCCTGTCAACGATTGCCGACGTGTCCATCTCAAGTCCGCCTGTTGCCCTGCCATTCGACTACTCCTCAAAAAATCGACCGTCTGTCGTTCAGCTCTGTGAATTCTAACCCCTGTCACCGGATCAGGTTCTGAACTCGACCAAATTCCGCAGCATAGGCCGCTGCCGAAGGTTCACCCGGCGCGGTTCCAGGTGGCGTTGCTCTGCGACGATGTCCGCTCGGCGGTGCGAAAGCCATTGTGAATTCTCGTCGCGAATGACTGAAATCGAGCGTTTGAACCTCACCCCGGATTTCAATTGCGGTTGACAAGTGGTCCCGTCAACGGCAGGCTGGGTAATACGGGGAAAATGCTCCATGCTTCGTCTGCGAAGTGATTCCATTCCGCCGGCTGATTCATGGCCGGCAGTTTCTGGTTCTCGGAGAAGACAAAATGAGCCTCTTCGCCGCCTGCAGACCTCGCCTGCGGCGTTGCTCGGGTCGTCTGGCATTCGAGACAGTGGCCGCCCGTATCGAACCCTTGGAGCCGCGCTTGCTGCTGTCGGGTTTGAGCCCCGGCCAAACGTTCGTCCAGCAGACTGGCCTCAGTCCCACCCAAGCTTTTCCAGACTTGTTGTCCATCAGCAGTTTTGTGGAGCAGTCCGGCGATGGCCGCTTTTTTGCGGGCGATTTCGGCGGCTTTGACGTCTCGGTCAAGTGTACGCGGAACGACAAACTGGTGGTCAAATCTGTTGCGCCGGACGTCAAGGCGAGGATCAAAGGGACCCTCAACCCGAATCCTTCCGGCAGCCCCTTGTGGGTCTACGGTGGTCGGATCACGGGGGGCGGACTCAGGGTCGTGGTGAACGGGGAGATGTTTTGAACACGCTCCCACAGTCCACACGTTGCGAATCTGCCGAATCGAGATCGAAAGAGTCTAGGCGAGACTGAGTGCTCTGCCCCAATCAAAGTTCCTGTGTGCGGTGTCCCCTCACGTTTTTCCATCGGAGAGATCCCATGCTGTCGAAACTCTGTTCTGCTTGGTCTCATCTTCCCCCGCGCCGTGGCGCTCATCAGTTGCCAGCGAGTTGCCAGCCGGCCGCGCAACTGGAGCCGCGCATTCTGTTGTCAGGCCTTGCACCCGGCGACGAGTTGATTCAAACCAGCGGCCAGAGTCCTGGGCAGTCGTTTCCTGACAGCCTGCGCGTGACGAGTTTGCAGGGCAAGAAGGGGGACGGCGTCTTCTTCGCCGGCGACTTTGGTGGCTTTGCGGTGACAATCAAGTGCAAGAAGAACGGAACGGTCACCATCAAACCCGACTCGCCCGGGGTGAAGGGCAAGGTCATCGGCGGCCTTACCGTGGATGATAATGGCGTTAAGAGAATCCAATACGCGGGGTCCATTCGCGGCGATGGGACGACGTTTGACGTGATGGGGGGGATGACCGGCGGTCAGCTTCCATAGCTGCCTGTTGAACAATGCAAACACAACCCAGACTGGGTACCACTGGGCGCTGCCAGTGGCACCCGAGAAAATGCTGCAGGTCGTGATTGTACAACGGGCGATCAGGTTCCAGGCATCGTTGGCCGACTCGCCCCACTGCTGTTTGACGTGAGACCGTCCGAACGAGGCGCTCGAAAGCGACACAGCCCCGGGGGAGATTCCCGCCGAGGCTGTGTCTGATTCTGCGAATGAGCGCGGCTGCAGAGTGTCCAGCTATCGCTGAGCGCTTGCGGGCGTGACCGTCGCGGTGCGGGGATCGGTCATCGCACCGGCAACTGGCAGCGTACCAGTGCTCTTGCCGGTGAGGTAGTTGTCGACCCGCGCGGTTTCTTTCAGCTTTTCGAACACCGCGGCCGCCCGGTGCGTTGTCTTGTCTTCCACAATCTGGGCGTACAACTCGGCCCGCACATCTTCGATGTCCGTGACGACCGGGTCCGTGTAGCCTTCGCACTTGAGAATCACGTACTCGTTGATGCCCATCTGCACCAGACCGGAGATCTCGCCCGGCTTGAGGCGGAACGCCACGTCTTCCAGTTGCGGCAGCCCCGAATGCCGCGGTACCGGCGGGAAGGCTCCCCCCAGTGCCCGGGAATTGGGATCGGTGGAATACTCGCGGGCCAGCTTTTCAAAGTCGTCTGGATTGGCCGTGGCCTTCTGCCAGATGTCGTTGGCGCGGCGGATGTTGTCGAGCTGGATCATCCGGCAGCGGACCCGCGGGCCGTACTCACGCTGGAACGCGTTCTTCATTTCGTCTTCGCTGACGGTGATCTCTTCACCCGCCAGCTTCTGCAACGCGAGTTTCGGCCAGATGATGTCCGCGCGGTATTGCTGCGCCGAAATCCCACGTTCGGAGGTCAGCATCTGGTACCAAGTGTCGACCGGCAGGTTGAAGCGGCCCGCAATCGTGGCCACTTCGTTGTTGACTTCGGCTTCGCTCACGGTGATGCCGCGACGCTGGGCTTCCTGCTGGATGATGGCCCGATTGACCAGATTCTCAAGGACATCCTTGCCGACCCGGTTGACACATTCCTGCGCCACCTGTTCGTAAGAAATGTACTGATCGTTGACGCGTGCCAGTGGTTTTTGAGTGGTCTCGACGGCTGCCTGAGCGGGAGCCGCATTAGGGTTGATGGTGGCTCGTGCGCCGGGGGCCTTCCAGCCCTGCATGAGAATGCCCCCGCCGAGCACGGCGAGACCGGTGATCGTCACCAGGGGCATCCAGGGGCGAGTTCGACCGGCGGCTGCGGGCGAGTGAGTCCGTTCACTCATGGCTGTGTCTCCTGCGGGATCCAAGTTGCGGGTCCGCGCGAAACAATTCACCGCGGCACACCAGCCAGGAGCATGGTCAAACCGTGACGCCCCCCGGCGGCCCGGCGTTATAGAGCAGGAGAAAAAATCAGGTCAACGCCGATTTTCGCCCCGGGTTGCGCTGGCCATCACGCAGATCGTTCCCCGTCAGCCACGAATACCGTCAGCGACGAATACCGTCAGTCACAAATGCGGACGGCCATTCATCGCGGTGGCCGCGGCTTGGACAGACTGCGCGTGTAGGCCTCTTCCGACTCGCGATAGCGAGCCGGGGCCACGCCACGGTTAGGGGTCATTTCACCCACGCCGGTAGGGCCTTGGGTGGTGCCCGATCGCTCCTGAGCGCCCCCTCCCAGCGGGACGCCGCGCAGCAATTCCTCGAACTGCTGCCGCTTGATGCGCTCTTCCGGCGTGAGATTCTCGCCCGAGGAATTCTTGTACTCGCGCAACCGGTCGCGAAACGCCCGCAGATCCGCTTCGGTCCAGCCCAGTTCGCGCAGCAGATCTTCATCGACCTGCTGGTTTTCGAGTTGATCTTCCAGCTCTTTCAACACCAGATCGACAACCTCCTGCGGCTTGTTGGAAGAGCCATCGTCCAGTTCGTTGCCGCCGGGCGCACCCCCCCCGCCGCCTCCACCCGGCGCTGGATCGCCGTTCGGTGGATTTTGCGCGTTGCCTCCACCATTGCCGGGCACCGCACCTTCCACGGGGCCATTCGGGGCCGGATCACCCCGTCCTGTTCCGCTTCCCGGTGCTCCGCTCGCGGGCGGTCCACTTCCCGGAGAGCCACTGCCACCCGGTTGCGACTGCCCCGGCTG
>JBGSIP010000511.1:0-3105 GCA_041742495.1 Planctomycetaceae bacterium | reverse complement strand
GTGGCTGGCACCGTGGCTCACCGGCGACTCCGTGCCGGCCTGGTGTGAACGGCTTCCCCGGTGGCATGCGCTGGCCAATTCCGCGGCCGGATTCGTGGTGGGCGGCGGCATGATCTGGCTGGTCCGCATCATCGGACACTTTGTGCTGAAGCGCGAAGCGATGGGCTTTGGCGATGTCATCCTCATGGCGATGATCGGCATCTTTTTTGGCTGGCAGCCGATGGTGGTGGTCTTTTTTCTGGCCCCCGCCGTTGCGATTGCCGTCGTCATTCTGATGCTGCCGTTCCGCAGCGAGGCCATGATTCCCTATGGCCCTTACCTGAGCATCGGTGCCGTGGCGGTGCTGTTGGCCTGGCCGTGGGTCTGGCCTCCGGCCGAACAGATGTTTGCGATGGGTGCCCTGGTCCCGCTATTGGCCGTGGTGATGACGGTGCTGATGTTCGTCACACTGCAGTTGCTGCAGGTTTTCAAACGCCTCATCGGTGTGCGGGAGATCGACGAAAACCAGCCCCCGGCGTGGACCTCAGGGGACCACCTGTTCCACTATGCGGGCGAACGGGTCGACCCGGCAGCCGGCAACTGGCGACGCTCGGAATGGTCGGGCCTGCACAGTGGCCGTGGTCAACTTCCCGAACAGCGCTGGCGGCATCCTTCAGCGGCTCCGTGATCCGACCGCTGAGCTGATGTGTGATGTCGTCCACTTGCGTTTTGCTGTCTGCTTCCTGCCGCGGTTGTGGTTCTGGTTTCACCTCCGTGGCAACGTTCATTCTGACACAGGCTGCCGACTGACATGACTGCCCGCATTTCCATCATCGACTACGACATGGGCAATCTGCGCAGCGTGCAGAAAGCCATCGAGCATATTGGCGGAACAGCCGTCATCTGTCGGCATCCTGAAGACATTCTGGCGGCGGACAAGCTCATTCTGCCCGGGGTGGGAGCCTTTCGGGATGCAATGGCCGCCCTGCGCGAGCGGCAATTGGTCGAACCTTTGCGCGAAGTGGTTGCGCGCGGGACTCCCCTGTTTGGTATTTGCCTCGGCTTGCAGATGCTGTTCGAAACCAGCTTTGAGAACGGACAATACGACGGGTTGGGACTGTTGGCGGGCGACGTCGTCCGGTTTCCAGAGACGCCGGGGCTAGAAGTCCCGCACATGGGCTGGAACCAGCTCGACTTCGTGCGCGAATCCCCCTATTTCGGCCGACTCCCCGCCGACCCCTACTTCTACTTTGTGCACAGCTATTATGTGCGTCCGACCGATCCGCAGGTGACCGTCGCGACGAGCGACCACGGCCAGCCATTTACGGCCGCAGTTGAATGCCGGAACATTTTTGCAACCCAGTTTCACCCCGAGAAAAGCCAGGCTTGCGGATTGCAACTCCTGCGGCACTTCGCCACGCTCTGAGCTTGAGACCGCACGCTGAGACCACGATGAGAATCTATCCCGCGATCGACCTCCGCGGCGGACAATGTGTGCGCCTCCAACAGGGTGACTACGCCCGCGAAACCGTCTTCAGCGCCGAACCCGCGGCGATGGCCCGCCGTTTCGCGCACGAAGGGGCCGAGTTTCTGCACCTGGTGGATCTCGACGGAGCCAAAGCGGGACAGCCCCGCAATCTGCCCGCCGTCACCGCCATCATGGAGGCCACCGGGCTTCCCTGTCAGTTGGGTGGCGGCATTCGTGATGATGAAACGATCACCCGTCTACTGCACGAAGTTCACTTGGCACGCGTGATTGTCGGGACGCGTGCGCTGCGCGATCCGGACTGGTTTCGCGCCACCGTCGAACAGTATCCCGGCCGGGTTGTGCTGGGCCTCGATGCCCGCGATTCCCGCGTGGCCGCTTTCGGTTGGACCGAAGTGTCGAACGTCAGCATCATGGAACTGGCTGACACGTATCGTGGACTGCCGCTGGCTGCACTCGTGTATACCAACATCGCCAATGACGGCATGATGCAGGGCATCGACGCCGCCACGCTCGCCGATCTTGAAGCACTCGCGCAACTGGGCTTTCCGGTCATCGCCTCTGGCGGAGTGACCTCCGAACGCGACCTGGAGAACCTGTGCGAGATTCACCGCCGCACGCCGCAACTCGAAGGTGCCATCATCGGCCGCGCGCTCTACGACGGCGCGCTCACCGTGAGCGGTGCCATCGCCACTGTCGCGCGCTGCCTTGGCCACTGATGCCTCGCACGACACGGCGGTTAGCCCGCGTCTGTTTTGACCAAACGATGGGGTACTGGAACTGTCAGTTTTGTAGTGGGCGATCTATTCCCATTTGTCAGGCACCGTTGGAGTCACATTGACTCAGCGTCAGGCACAGCCAGACCTACACTGACTGACATTTAGCGATAGCCAGACCAGTAGGTCAGGCTGTGCCTCACGCCATCGGGTTGCTGAGTTCGTCCGCCCCCCCATCAACGGGTGAGCGAGATTTCCCAAACATCTCCGTGGCTCTGTGACTCCGTGAGATCATAGATCCTGTCGCGAACTGCACGATTCACCGGCCCGCCGGAAACCAACGTTGATTTCAGAGTCCGAGCGACCCGTCTCGTTCGCCAAGTGTGGGGTCTCACGGAGGCACAGAGCCACGGAGGTAGACTCAGTCGCTTGAAGTCGTTCGTCCACCGCTACTTGTTAGCCAGCATAGACCCCAGGGTGCCACGGCTGGCTCGTCCAGCCGGGCGGTGATTTGTGAGTAGGGCTATGTCGGATGTGACCCAGCTATCGATCACGATGTCGTTCGCACGTTGGTCCCTCCGCTCGCACGGCTGGACGAGCCAGCCGTGCCACCCCACGTGACTCCGACGATGCCTGACACTCAAAGATCGAAGGACCAACACGGCGATGTCGCGATCGTTTGGTAGCGACGATCACCGCGGAGTGACTGGCGGATCGCTCATGATGCGGGCTTGCACGCTGCCGTCCGCCACGATGATTTCCACGGCGTCACCGGCTGTGGCCTGTTGCACCGAGCGGAGGATCTCTGGCGAGTCCGTTCCGCGTGTAAGACGCGCCACGGCATAGCCACGCGTCAGCACTTTCAATGGGCTCAGGCTATCAAGTCGCGCGGCCCAATGCGTCAGTTCCTGCCGGCCACGCTGT
>JBGSIP010000510.1:0-2086 GCA_041742495.1 Planctomycetaceae bacterium | reverse complement strand
GCACGGCAATCTTCAGCCGGTCCCCATGCACGCCGACGATCCCCGCGCGACGTGCTCCCGGCTGGGCATGCACCTGCACCAGCACTCCGCGTGCATGTTCACGCAGCCACGGCACGTTGGCGTCATCGTCGAGAGTCGACGCATTCATGGGGAGTCCGGCAACCCCTCAAACAGTCGCGAGCCCACGCGAATGATTGTTGCCCCCTCGGCGATGGCGAGCGGAAAATCATCGCTCATCCCCATGGACAGCTCGCGCAGTGTGAGTTTCGATCCGACCACCTGCTGCAACTCGTCTTTCAGCTCTCGCAAGCCGGCAAACGTTCGCCGCAGCACCCCTTCGTTTGTCGTCTGCGGTGCCATCGTCATCAGCCCGGCAATCTGCAACTGCCGATAGCCGCACAGCCGATCCACGGCCGCCATTAGTGCCGCGGGATCAAAGCCGTCCTTGACTGTTTCTCCAGACACATTCACTTCCAGCAACACGCGGGGAGACAGCCCCAACTCCGTCGCCACCTGCTCAATGCGGTCCAGCAGTTCGAGCGAGTCGACTGAATGAATCATCGCCGTCACCGGCAGCACCGCACGCGCCTTGTTCCGCTGCAAATGCCCGATGAGATGCCATTCGCAGGCAGTGTCAATCACACCCGCCAGGTCTCGCGCCCGCGCCATCAATTGTTGCGGCCGCGACTCTCCAAAGGCGCGGACTCCAGCGACCTCCAACTGGGGAATCCAGGCGGGGTCCGCGTATTTCGTCACGGCAATCAACCGCACATCCGCGCGTGTTCGCCCGCTTTGCATGGCCGCCGCGGCGATCTGCGCATCAACGGCCGCCAAATTGTCCGCAAGTCTGGGATGAATGGGAGTGGACATGGCCAGCAACTTCACCTTCTGCCTCAGCACGATTCATTCACTGCGGCAAACGCCGTCCGCCGCAAACGTGACTCACGGCAGCACGACACACAACGGCCCGTTGCTACTCCACCACAAATCCCGGGGAATCGTCCGGAAAGAACCGCTGCTTTCGTGCCTGCATCTCCACCAGCAGTGCACATGGCGCGAATCGCGGACCCGCCTCCGTTGCCAACTGCCGCAGCGTCTCCACCACCCGCGACAACCCCAGATCGTCAATCAGTCGCAGCGGCCCTCCGCGATCCGGCGGAAACCCGGTCCCCAGCACCAAGCCCAAATCGGCCATCCACGGGGCGCTCACCACACCCTGCTGACAACACCGAGCGGTCTCATTGCACAACGGCAGAATCAATCGCTGCTGCCACCTGCTCAATTTGTCATCCAGTCGGGAGGCCGTCACCGCCGGCGCAGGCCGCTGTGTGATCCGGGCCGACAGATCGACCGCCGTCAGCGGACGCCGACGATGATCGTAAAACCCCTGACCACTTTTCGCTCCCAATTGACCCGCCTGCACCAGTTGATCCAACAGGGCCCGCGTCGGCGAATCACTCCCCACCGCATCCGCCAGACCGGTCGCCACATGGGCGGCCACATCCAGACCAATTTGATCCAGCAGTTCCAGTGGCCCCATCGGCAGGCCGAAATCTGTGGCCGCAGCGTCAATCGTCCGCGCCGGCACACCTTCAAGCAGCAGCCGCACCCCTTCATCCAGATACGGCATCAACACACGGTTCACCAGAAACCCCGGCTGATCCGCAACCACAATCGGCACCTTCCCCATCAACTTGCATAATGCCACCAGTTGGGCAATCGTCTCCCCCTCGGTCTGTGCGCCCACCACCACTTCCACCAGCGGCATCCGATGAACCGGATTGAAAAAATGTAGCCCGGCGAATCGCCCGGGCTGCTGCAAACCGGCCGCCATCGCGGCAATCGACAACGCCGAAGTATTCGAAGCCAACAGGCATTCTGAGGAAATGGCTGCCTCCACCTCGGCAAATACCTGTTGTTTCAGTGGTAGTCGTTCCGGCACGGCTTCAATCACTGCCTGCGCCTGCGATAGCGGCGCGGTGTCCACTCCAAAGCTCAGGCGACTCGCCACCTCGGCGGCAGCCGCCTCGCTCAGCACACGCTTGCGTACCAGATCAGCCTGACTCGCCTCAAACCGCTCCCTGGC
>JBGSIP010000509.1:0-9087 GCA_041742495.1 Planctomycetaceae bacterium | reverse complement strand
CGAAACAACCCGTCCGCGGCGGCGCCTTGGTGAGCGCCGCCGCGGACGTTGTCATTTGACAGACCCTTTGGGTCGGGGGAACTTGTTATTCAGGCTGCCACCACGCGTTCAACGTCGCGGTCATGCTCTGGACCTTGTCCGGGTGCGCGGCAGCCAGGTCGTGTTCTTCCCACGGGTCATCCTGCAGATTGAACAACTGCGGACCGGTCGCGTTCCCTGAGGAGACACTGGCTGTCGGTACGATCAGCTTGAACCAACCGTCGATGATGGTGCGGTGTTCGAGACTGTCCGTGAATTGCTCCACATCGGCGATGTTGTGGGTGTATTGCTCGCCAAACACACGTTTGCGAGCGGCCACCGCCTGTGCATCGGTGAGATTGATGCCCGGCAGGTTGTCTGGTGTGTCCGTTCTCAGCAGAGCGGCCAGCGTGGGCCACAGATCGATCGAACTGGCGAGATGCTCGGTATCCATGCGAGGTTCGAGCTTGCCGCGCCACGAGACCATAATCGGAGTGCGTACGCCCCCTTCGAATGGTGTCAGCTTGGATCGCGGCGCAAAACGATTGGCCTGTTCCGGATTCTGAATCCAGCCGTTGTCCGTCACATAGATCACGATGGTGTTGTCTCGCAACTGATGCTGTTCCAGATAGTCCAGCAGTTCGCCGCAACCGCGATCAAACCATTCCACGCACGCCCAGTACTTGGCCACGGCTTCGGTGGGAGCCAGAGGGAGGTACTTCTCCAACAGCTCCGCCGGTGGTGTGTGGGGGGCATGCGGCAGCATCGGGGCATACCAGACAAAGAACGGAGCTTCGCCAGCGGCAGCGATGAAGGCGGTGACGGGAGCGATCCCCTCGCGACCAATCTCCAAACCCTTGCCGCCATGTCGATCCCCTTTGCCTGTGCCCACGGTCATGGCGTGGGTGAAACCCGCAACTTCCAGCGGATTGCCCTCCCACCACTTGCCCGTCTGCAACGCCACATAACCTTGTGAGGTCAGGTCGCGGACCACGTTCGGACGCTGACGGAAGTGTTCAATGATCGTGTTGTAATACTTGGCAAACTCTGGCTTCTGGCGACCTGTTTGACCGGAGACTTTGCCCGGCAGGGTCGGGTCGTTGCCAGTCACACCGTGCTGGTGGGGATATAACCCAGTCAGCATGGTCGCCAGCGATGGCCGGCAAAGCGGAACAGGCGTGTAACCCCGCTGGAACGTGATCGACTCGCGAGCAAGTTGATCCAGGTGAGGGGTAGCAATATGGGCGTGCCCCATAAAGCCATAATCGCCCCAGCCCTGATCGTCCGACACGATGAACAATACGTTCGGACGACGAGAGTCGCTCGGAGCGGCTGCCGTTTCCGCAGCGGCGAGACTTCCCGTCAGGCAGATCAGGCCCAGGGCCAAAGTGAACACAGGGCGCAGCAGCGAACATGACATCAACAGGGTCCTCCGGGGGGCTGGGACAGACGATGCCAACCGCCGCATTCGCGGCACAGTTGGCGAGACGGTTGCCGGTGCGACCCTCTGCTGAGTCAGACCAAAGTCACTGGTTGCCCTGAGTTGTGCTGCCCACGATTCGCGCGTGCAACGCAGACTCGTCCCGACTTCAGCGCACCGACAGGTAGGAATTTGAGCTTAACCCGGCGATTGTTGAATTCGCCAGCGTACAACCTCCGTCGACAGACCTGTCCCAGAAAAAAAAGTCGCCCCAACGTCACGTAGCAGGTAGGTCAGGCTGTGCCTGACGACGATCGTCACCGCAGGCTGAATCGCGTCAGGCATCGTCGGAGTCACGTTGGGTGCCACGGCTGGCTTGCCCAGCCGTGTGAGCAAGGGACCGGCGTGAGCCAACCCCGAACACTCCCTGATCCCCTGCTGTTCCCGAAAGTCATAGATACCGATCGCCGGGTCACATCCGACACAGTCTGACTGACAAATTCCCTCCCGGCTGGACGAGCCAGCCGTGGCACCCTGTGATCTACAATGGCTGACATTTAGCGATAGACAGACCGGTAGGTCAGGCTGTGCCTGACGGCATCGCGCCATCTGGTCGCTGAGTGAGTCAGCCCCCCATCGACGGGTGAGCGAGGTCTCTCAAACATCTCCGTGACTCTGTGGCTCCGTGAGATCATATCTCCTCTCGCGAACCGCACGATTCCCGGGGCCGCCGGAAACCAACGTTGATCTCAAATTCCACGCGACCCGACTCGGTCGCTTCTTGTTAGTTCTCACGGAGGCACAGAGTCACGGAGAAAGACTACGTGGGCTGTAGTAGTCTGTAGTGGCCAGTCTATCTTTGAGTGTCAGGCATCGTCGGGAGAAGGTTGGGTGCCATGGCTGGCTCGTCCAGCCGTGCGAGCAAGGGACCAATGTGAGCCAACACCGGACAGTTCCCTGCCGTAACGCCATCGTTTCCGAAAGTCTGGTCAAGTCCGACACAGCCCGCCCTCCAAATCCCCTCACGGCTGGACAAGCCAGCCGTGCCACCCTGCAATCGACGATGGCTGACAACTAGCAGTGGACGGAACTGTAGGTCAGGCTGTGCCTGACGACGATCGCGCCATCCGGTCGCTAAGTGAGTCAGCCCCCCATCGACGGGTGAGCGAGGCCTCTCAAACATCTCCGTGACTCTGTGGCTCCGTGAGATCATATCTCCTCTCGCGAACCGCACGATTCCCGGGGCCGCCGGAAACCAACGTTGATCTCAACTTCCACGCGACCCGACTCGGTCGCTTCTTGTTAGTTCTCACGGAGGCACAGAGTCACGGAGAAAGGCTCCGTAGTCTTTAGGTCAGGCTGTGCCTGACGACGATCGTCACCGCAGGCTGAATCGCGTCAGGCACTGCCTGACTTACCTTTGCTGTCGTAAGCCGCATCGGCGATTGGGCTCCGCTCTCGCCTGCAAATCACAGCGGAGCGAGTATATCAGCCCATGCTGTCAGACCGATGGCTTCGCGTGCAAAGTAGGGCTCACCATACGCGGTCCCGATGGCCCAGCCCCAGTAGCGATTGCGATCCCGAATGTCGTCGATTGGCGTGGGTGGGGTCAGCGGTCGTCCCTCAATGAGTTGGCTCTCATAGCAGCGAATCGCAGCAAGTTTCTGTTCCATTACCGATGAGATATCGAGCACGAATGCCGGTGGTGGGACATTCCGTAAGTGCACGCTGAGGTAATAAAAAATGCGCGGCGGACGAATGGGGGTTGCCGCGAGATCGGACTTCACCAGTTTCGACCAGAAACGTGCATCCTCGACAAGGCGCGTCGCTTCGACGTGATCGGGATGTGCGTCTTCCCAAGAGGGGGCCAGCACGATGCGTGGCCGCAGCAGGCGAAACGCACTGGCCAGCAGCCAGCGAGCCCGATCATCGGCCCGCAGATGCCGATTGGTCAGTCCCAGATTGCCGCGCCAATCCAACTGCAGCACCTCCGTCGCGGCCGATGTTTCTCGTGCCCGGCGTTCCACACTGCCGTAGGGCGTGGGCTCGCCATCCGTCAAATCCAGGACGCCCACGCGCCAGCCTTGTTGCCGGGCCAGTAACAACCCGCCCGCCACACTGATCTCCGCATCGTCAGGATGCGGCGCGACCGCCAGCAGGTCCAGCGGTTCCGCAGGCCAGTTCAATTCGGGAAGCGTGTGCATACGAACCGACTCCACTTACGGTTTCTTCACGGCAGTGCGGAGTGTGTGCAGCGCGTTCAACGCTTCCAGCGGCGTCATGTGATCCACGTTGAGTTGTCGCAATTGGTCGACGACGGGGTGTTCTTCAATGGCAAACAGCCGCAGTTGCCGTTGCCGCACGTGCGTGCGGCGGGCCGGCATTTTGGGCTTACCCTCTCGGTCGACATGATGAGATTCGAGCGTGGTCAACAACTCGTCAGCGCGATCGATGACGGCCGCCGGAATGCCCGCCAGTCTCGCCACATGAATGCCATAGCTGCGGTCCGCTGAGCCTTCCACAATCCGATGCAGGAACACGACGGTGTCGTTTTCTTCCAGGACCGCCACGTTCCAATTACGCGCCTGCGGCAGCGTCTGAGTGGCTTCCGTCAGCTCATGGTAGTGCGTCGCAAACAGCGTGCGGGCCTGCGTGATGTCGTGCAGATATTCGGTGACGGCCCACGCCAGGGAAATTCCGTCGTACGTGCTGGTTCCGCGGCCAATTTCATCCAGAATCACCAGGCTCTGCGGCGTGGCCGTGTGCAGAATGCGAGCCGTTTCAGTCATTTCGACCATGAATGTCGAATGACCGCGGCCCAACTCGTCGCTGGCCCCCACGCGCGCAAAGATCCGGTCGGCAATGCCGATGCGGGCTTCGCTGGCGGGCACAAAGGAACCCATCTGGGCCATGACGGTGAGCAGCGCCGCCTGACGGATGTAGGTGCTTTTGCCGGCCATGTTGGGACCGGTGATAATCTGCACGCGTCCGTGGTCACCCCCCAGGCGAATGTCATTGGGCACGAACTTGCCAGCCGGCAACGTCGCGTCCAGCACAGGATGCCGGCCTTCACGCAAATCGAGCACCGGCAAGTCGGTCACTTCCGGGCGGCAATAGCCGCGGTGCAGGGCGAGATGTGCCAACCCCGCCAGCACATCCAGTTCAGCCAGCGCTCCCGCCGTGCCGCGCAACGATGTGGCAGCGGTAGCCACAAAATCCCGCAGTTCGCCAAACAGTTGTTGTTCGAGCGCCATCGCCTTCTCGTCGGCGCGCAACACCTTGTCTTCATATTCCTTCAAGGCGGGCGTGATGTAGCGTTCCTGATTCTTCAGGGTCTGCTTCCGCACGTAGTCCGTCGGGACCTTTGCCTGATGGGCGGCCGTCACCTCCAGATAGAACCCAAAGACCTTGTTGAACCCGACTTTGAGATTGGAAATCCCGGTGCGCTGAATCTCGGCAGCCTGATACTCGGCAATCCACTGCCGACCGCCGCGCGCCAGCGTGCGCAACTCGTCCAGTTCCGAAGAGACTCCCGCGCGAATGATGCCCCCTTCGCTGGTTGTCAGCGGGGGTTCTTCGACGAGCATCGCATCCAGCCGCTCTCGGAGCGCAGGTTCCAGATTGATCGCGGCGTCCAACTGCCCCAGTCGCCGTGCCCCGCAGCCCGCCAATTGTGCCTTCAGCTTGGGTAAAAGCCCCAGCGTCCGCGCCAAAGCAGACAAATCGCGCGGTGAGGCGCGCCCGGTCGCCACGCGGGAGGTGAGGCGGAACAGGTCGTAGGCACTCGTCAGTTCTTCCCGCACGTTGGCCAGCAATTTGGCCGCCCGAGTGAACTCCTCAATGGCATCCTGCCGCTGCGTGATGGTCACCAGATCGCAACTGGGGCCCGCGAGCCAATCATGCAGCAGTCGGGCACCCATCGGAGTGACGGTCCGGTCGAGCACGTCGATCAGACTCCCTTTGCGTTGGCCGTCACGAAACGTCTGCGTCAGTTCCAGACTGCGACGGCTCGCCTCATCAATCTGCAGTTGATGCTGCGATTCATGCAGGCGGAGCCCGTCCAGATGGGTCAGCGTGGTACGCTGGGTTTGCGCGGCATAGCGAATCAAGGCACCGGCGGCGCGAATGTATGCCGCCGAGTCGTCCACGCCAAAGCCTTCCAGCGTTAGCACGCCCAGGTGTTGCCGCAGTGCTTCGTGTGCCGTCTGCAGGCCAAACTCCCACGCCATCCGGCGCGATTCGCTCCAGGGGACCTGAGGCCATTCCAAGGGCGGAAAATCGTCGGGTAGCAGCAATTCGGCCGGCGCCAGGCGAATCAATTCGTCGCGTAGCGCCGGCAGCGGCACCAGCGATACTTGAAACTCACCAGTCGAAATTTCCAACCATGCCAGCCCCACATGCCGGTCATCTCCCAGGCAGAGACTGGCAATGAAGTTGTGCTGCGCGGGATCGAGCAGCGAGTCGTCGGTCAGGGTTCCCGGCGTGACCACTCGCGTCACTTCGCGTCGCACCATCCCCTTGGCCGACTTCGGGTCTTCGACCTGATCGCAAATGGCCACGCGAAATCCAGCCTGGATCAGCTTGCGCAACTGGCCATCGAGGGCATGATAGGGGAATCCCGCCATTGGAACGGGCTCAGCCGAGTTCTTGTCGCGGCTGGTCAGGGTCAAGCCGAGTGCCTTGGCGACAATCCGCGCGTCTTCAAAAAACAGCTCGTAAAAGTCCCCCATGCGGAACAGCAGGATGGCGTCAGGATGCTCCGCTTTGACTTCGCGGTAGCGGTCCATCATCGGTGTCGATTTTTTGCCTGCGTCCGCCATGACTGACATTGACCTGCTGCACACCTGCTGGAGAACCGCCAAAGAAATCTCGACAGACATAGACGCACAAACGCACAACAGCTCAGCTCTAGCATCCGCTTGTTCGCGCGCTAATTGAGCGGGCGCTCGCCCCACACTCTTGCCGCGACCTGGATGACTGGCACATGGTCCGCCAGATGGTCGACCGTGGAACTTTCAGCTAGACGGCGTCGGGAAACAACATGGAGACACTGGTCCGTTCGTGAATCGAGCGAATGGCCTGCGCGAAGACACCTGCCACGGAGACGATTTTGGCCTTGGCTGGCAGGCGGTCCTGTTGCCCCTCGATGGAATCGGTGATGAACAGTTGGGAAATGGGGCTTTCGTCAATCCGCTGGGCCGCGCCGATGGCGAGGGCAGCGTGCGAGACGGCTGCAAAAATCTGATTGGCCCCGCGGCGTTTCAACGCGCCTGCCATCGCCGCCAGTGTCCCGCCCGAGATGGTGAAGTCGTCGACGATCAGAACGTTTTTCCCGTCGACTTCGCCAATGACTTCCAGAATCTCCGCCTGTTCCGAATGGTCAAACCGCGTTTTGTTTCCAATGACCACCGAGGTGCGCAATAGCTTGGCAAAATTGGCCGCCCCTTTGGCAAATCCGACATCGGGACTGCAGACCACCAGATTGTCCAGCTTCAGGTTGCGCACGTGTTCCGCAATGACATACCGCCCAAACAGATGGTCGACCGGCACCTTGAAAAAACCCTGAATCTGCGGGCTGTGCAAATCCATCATCAGGCAGCGATCGGCCCCGGCAGCTTCGATGGCATCCGCGCAGACGCGGGCTCGAATTGACACGCGGGGCTCGTCTTTCTTGTCCCCTTTGGCATAGCTGAAATACGGAATGACCGCGGTGACCTGCTGGGCCGAAGCCCGCTTGAGGGCGTCAATCCAGAACAGCAACTCCATGAAGTTGTCGTTCACGGGAAAGTGGATGCCCTGCACGATGTAACAATCCCGGCCGCGTACGTTCTCCAGCGCCCGAACAAACACGTTGCCGTCGCTGAAGTTGAACGTCTGGCAAGGTGACAGCGGGACGCCAAGTTCCCGGCCGATAGCAGCCGCCAGTCGCGGGTTGGCCGAGCCTGCCAGCAAAGCCAGATCTCCCTGTGGAGCCTGAAATGGCATCGGACGGGGGCCTACGGACGCGTGCATGTCGTCGGGTTCACTCCGGAAAAAATCTCGCGGCGGGAGAAACTCGCAGCCGACAATCGGCGGACCAGCCGGTTCGCCGTCTCTTTCCCCGCGGGATGGAAACGCGTCGGGCGATCTTCACCGCCTCAAATAGAACGGACCGGGAGGAATTCCCGGTCCGCCGAAACCTCATGATACAGCCCGCTGCGATCATGAGAAACCAACGGGGAGTCTGGCCGAACGGTTTCCCCGGTATTCGCCAGGGATGCGTTCGTCGAGGTCGCTGCGACCTGTGGCCCTCATTCGCAGGCGCTCGACGATTTCGCTAAATTCGCTGCCTGAAACGCTCCGCTGCCGCGGCCGTCTGGCCGCGCAATCCCCCGGAGCAGCCGTCCGCGCGCCGCGCGTGATCAAGTTCATTGGACATCAATCTGCAGGGATGGGACGTCGAGGCATGACTGCTCGCATTTGGAATTTCTCCGCTGGCCCCGCGGTGCTGCCGGAATCGGTGCTCGAACGGGTTCGTGAGGGTTTGTGGAACCTGAACAACTCCGGCATCGGCGTGATGGAGCACTCGCACCGCGGCAAGGTCTTTTTGGAGGTCTACCACCAGACCGTCGCCAAGTGCCGGCAATTGGCCGGAATTTCTGACGACTACGAAGTGCTGTTCCTGCAGGGGGGGGCCTCCACCCAGTTTTTCCAGATCCCCATGAATCTGCTGGGCCGCGATCAGACCGCGGACTACCTGGTCACCGGGTCATGGTCGGAAAAAGCGGCGAAAGAGGCCCAGGCGTTCGGCAAGGTTCACGAGGCCTGTTCGAGCAAGGATCGGAATTACTGCTACATTCCGCAGCAGGTGAGCTACAGCGCTGCTCCGCAGTACGTGCACTTCACCTCCAACAACACCATCTTCGGGACGCAGTTCGCGCAAGATCCCGTTCCCACGGCGGGTGCCCCACTGATCTGTGACGCCAGCAGCGACATTTTCTCTCGTCCGCTCGATGTGGCGAAGTACGGGGTCATTTATGCGGGAGCGCAGAAAAATCTGGGCCCCAGCGGTGTGACGCTGGTCATCATGCGCAAGGATCTGATTGAAGCCGCGGCCAAGGACGTGCCCACCATGCTGCAGTATCGCACGCATGCCTCCAACGAAAGCATGTACAACACCCCGCCGACGTTTGGCATCTATGTCATGGGGCTGGTGTTCGACTGGATCGAGTCGCTGGGTGGTCTGGCGGGCATGGCCCGGCACAACGAGGCCAAGGCGCAGCCGCTGTACGACTATCTCGACCAGAGCCGACTGTTCCGCGCGACCGCCGATGCGGGCAGCCGCTCGCTGATGAACGTGACCTTTGTCACGGGCAACGAAGAGATCGACAAGGCGTTCGTCTCGGCTGCCACGAAGGCCGGTTTCGATGGCCTCAAGGGACACCGCAGCGTGGGCGGGATGCGAGCGAGCATCTACAACGCCTTTCCCGCTGAGGGAGTGAAGCAACTGGTGGCCTTCATGCGGGACTTTGAAGCGAAACAGTCCTGATGATCGCCGGCGACGGCGTGCCAGCAGGTGATCACGCGGCGGTACCGCAGGCGGTCCGCCATCTGTTTGTGACCGCCATGCCCCGCGAGAGTGAGTTGGTAAGAGGGGCCCTCAGGCAGGC
>JBGSIP010000508.1:0-3125 GCA_041742495.1 Planctomycetaceae bacterium | reverse complement strand
GACTGGCCGGTCTCCGTGGGGATCATCGTCCCCGCGGCCCTGTGGATTGTGGCCCGCGCGACAGGCTTGGGTCGCGGTCACCTTGGCGGCATCCTGGCGACATCGGTTGGGCTGGCAGTCGTCGGCTGGCTGAGCGCCTCGGCCAGAATAGAATTTCCGTCGTGGCTGCAGGCGAGCCCGTTTTCTTCCTGGACTCTGTTTGTCAGTTTGTGCGGACTCGCCGGCGTCGATATCGCCGAGATTGCGGCCAGGTCCACCGGGAATCGCTGGCCCGCCGGCCACCGCGCGATGCGCGTTCTGCGCAGAATTCCGCTCGCCTATTGGATTGTCGGCGTCGTCGCCCTGTACCTGTTCGTCCTGCCCGCCATCGACGCCGTCCGCGAACATTTCCGCCCCGAACCGACCATCAATCGCGCGATCGAAGACATGACGTTGGTCGAATCCATTCGCCTGCGAACGACAGAGGCTGTCTGCACAGCGTGGTTTTTTGTCCTCGGGTCCACGATTGGCAGCTTTCTGAATGTCGTGGTCTACCGCACTCCACGGGGGGAGTCGGTCATTCTCAAGTCGTCCGCCTGCCCCCAGTGTGCAGCCAAGATCGCCAGTCGCGACAATCTCCCCATCGTGGGTTGGCTGCGTCTGCGTGGCAAGTGCCGTTCGTGCGCTCTGCCGATCTCGCGTCGCTACCCCATCGTCGAGTCGGTGACCGGTGCGATCTTCCTGCTGTTCTATTTTGCAGAGCTGCTGTCCGGCGGCCGCAACCTGCCGGTACGCATCCCCAATCTGTATGCCGGCGTGGTCTGGATTCTGCTGTACACCAAATGGGATCTGGTCGGCCTGTACCTGTTTCATTGCCTGCTGCTCGCGGCGCTGCTGACCTGGACCCTGATTGCCTATGACCGTCAGCAACTCCCGCGGCGAGCGATCATCACCACGTTCTTACTTGCGTTGATCCCGCTAGGCATCTGGCCGCAGTTGCAGTTGGTCACCGCGGGCACAGTGCAACCGGCGCTCGGAGCACAAACGCTGACCAACGTGCTGCTCACAGCGGTCCTCGGGGCGGCGGTCGGCACGCTGTGCGGACTTGTGGTCACCTGGTCACTTGTCCCTTCGCAACCGGCAACGCAAACAGCAGCGGAATCGACACAGCAATCCATGCCGCCATCGGCCCCCGCGAGTGGCTTTGTTCCGGGACTGGCGCTCACAGGCGCCATGCTCGGCTGGCAAGCGGCCGGCAGTGTGCTGGCGCTGACTTTGTTGATCCGACTGATGCAACAGACCATCGTCTTCCGCCGGCAGCCCGGGCTCGGTCAAGCCTGGCCCTGGACGGGATCGCTGCTCGCAGCCACGATCATTCAATTGCTGGGGTGGCGGCTGCTCGATACACACCTCGCGGCCTACTGGCCCACCACTGGGGTGGCCGGACTGCCCATCCTGATCTGCAGCGCGACGGTGGCTGCCCTGCTTGGGATACTGCGATATGTGGACCGCCCTCCACAGCAACCGGTACTCGCAGTTCCCTCCGAAACTTGAGCCAAACCTCGCCGCCGTCGCACTGACGCCGTCGCGCTCATGCCAGCGCTGCCGCGCATGTGCCCCCGGGATGTTTCCATTCACTCAGCCGGCCACCTCACCCCCCCTTCATCAGCAGCATGACCGCCGCCATGGCCGCCATCACGCCATCTTCCACCAGCGTCACGGTGGACATCGGCAGGTTGAACACCGTCCCCAGGCACGCGCACTGAATCGTCCGCCGACTCCACACCGCCTGCGCGACACCCACCAGACCGACCATCATCACAATCAGCGTCGCCGTGTTGGTCACCGTGGGTGCAACTCCCGTCACATAGGCCACCCCCAGCAACAACTCGATCAGCGGATAGACATACGCATACGCCAGCGACTGCCGAGCGACCAGATCATAGGTCTGATACGCCCGCGCAAAGCCGCTCCAGTCCAGCAGCTTGAAAAACGAAAACACCAGGAAGAAGCCCCCCATGAACGAATTCATGGCGCGCGTCCACTGGAACTCGCCGGCCCGCACTTCAACCAGCGCCGTCACCAGCAACAGATACCCCACGATCAGCAACAAAGGCCGATACGTCTGCCAGAATGTGCGTGTCTCTGGCACCGGCTCCTTCACGGTACTTGGCAGCACAACCAGAGTTGCAGCAGTGGCCGGCAATTCCAACGTGCCCAACACGCGAAAGCCACCGGCACTGACGAGTCGCTCGACTGTCTGCGGCAACAGGTCCGCCCCAGAGACAGTCAGCGGCTTGTCGGGATGACTCGTATCGACCGACCATGCCTCGATCGTCGGCTCGGCATCCAGATGCGGCCGCACCGCCGCCACGCAAGATCGGCAATTGAGATTGGTTCGAAACACATAGCGTGGGGTGGTTGCTGTCATTTCGTTGTGTCTGCCCGTGCAAAAGCTGCCGGCCCTCTGCAAAGCCTGGCGGTCTGACGAGTTCACTTTGTCAGCCACCGTGGTGGTCACGTGAACCTCGCGTCAGGCACAGCCTGACATACCCCGGCTGGTGGCCGGTCTCATAGATCACAAGGTACCGCTGTTGGCTTGCCCAGCAATGAGGGCATTTGTAGGTCCGGCTGTGCCCGACGAGACGTCAATGTGCCCCCACTATGCCTCTTATAATCGCCATAGACGAACCACTACTTTGGCTAGGAAGTCCACCAGCGGCGGGTCAGGCCTACGGCCTCACCGTCACCGCTTGCAGTCTCTGCCGGCACACATCCGCCCACAATCCGGCGGGAACGCGCTCCAGATAGGCCAGCCAGTCCTCCACGGCCGCCGCCGTCCGGCCGCCGGCATGCAGCACTTCTGCACGATGATAGTGCGCATCGGCATAGTCGGGGTGTCGGCCCAGCGCGGTCGAAAATGCGTGCAACGCCGCTTCCGACTGTCCCAGCTCCGCGTACAGACAACCCACCTGACTCCACGCCTCCACATGATCGGGATCATGTTCGACAGCGCACCAGTACCGCTCGAGTGCCGCCGCTACGGAGCCTTGTCGATACAGACAATCCGCCAGGTAATAGTGAGCATCAGCATCCGTCGCCGATTCGCGGCACGCATGGCGAAAACAGCGAATCGCCCCCTCCAG
>JBGSIP010000507.1:0-2655 GCA_041742495.1 Planctomycetaceae bacterium | reverse complement strand
CCGTTCCAGCCGCGGTGGACTCCGCGCGGCGGTCAGGAGAGGTCATCGGCCCCGCTTCGGTTTCTGGGAGGTACGGGAGATCTCAGCGCTGACATCTGCCGCCGCGATGCGCGTGGATAGAGGGTAGGCAGCCAGCAACTGGGCCAGCCCGCGGCGGACGGCACCGTCCGGGAGCACCTGACTCAGGGCAAAATCGACCATCGCAAAGTTGGCCTGCTGGGAATAGGGGAGCCACTCGTCGGCCAGGTTCCCGGCCGCTTTCAGATTCACATCCATGACCAACACGGCGGCCTCTGGGGAAAAATCAATGTCATCGAGGTCCACATAGCGACGCTGCGGGCTGGCGCGGGTCTGCAACCAGATCCGCTTCTCGCGCGGATCGTAGACCATGCTCCATTGCGTCAGTGTCTTTTGCGAGACCGAGCCGAGGGCCGCAAACGCATCGTCGATGTCGAAATCGGCCGACGCCTGACGGACCTGTTCGATCGCCCGCACAAAGCGCGGTGCCTGTGGGTTCGCGGCGGGATCTGCGGGGTCGGCCAGCAGCTTGCGACTGTCGTGGGCTTTGAGCTCGCGCAGGGAGCGCGTCCAAGTCAGATTTTCCAGCGCACTTACGGGCACGTCGCCGCCCGACTGCTGGACAACGGGCTTGCCTTCCAGAAACTCGATCACGGCCGAGTCCCCGTTGCCGTCCGCCACAAAGTAGTGGACCGTTTCGAGGCCAGGCAGCAAGGGGGCCGGGCGTACTTCACTCAGGCTGGCAATCACTTCCTGCACGGTGCCCGCTGTGTCGAGCTGAAACTGCAGCCACTGGATGGCATCCACGGCCGGCAGGTTTGTGTCGGGAAAATGAGCTTCGACCAGTTGGAGAATGTCGACCGAGAGTCCGGCTTCGTTCATCCCGGCAAAAGGCAGTTCCCGGCCAAACTGGACCAGCGACACGCTGCCATATTCAGAAATCCACGTGTGCGGCTGAAGGGGAAACAAGCCCGTCTTTTGCACTCCCCGCAAATTGACGACCAGCATCCCTTCGCCAAATCCCCAATCGTGGTTGCGCGCAATCAACAGTCGGTTGCCGGTGGAAAACCGCATCACCGTGCAGGCGGGAGCCACCACCGAGCAGCACAGCGCCGCCCACAGCAGGCCACACAGGCCAAGGTGTCTGGCACAGACTGGCAATCGAGGAGTCCAGTTCATGGCGATCCTTCACAAGCGAAGTGGGAGTCGGCAGTTGGAACGCCGCGTATCGGCAGGGGAGACAGGCACCCGTTTGCCGACCTCGTCTTCATGTCATTCCTGTGGTTCGGCCTGCCACTGCCTCCAGAGGCGTTCTGCCGCCTCCTCGGCATGGTGGATCACGTCGGGAACGCCGACTCCCAGATAGGCGTTGCCCGTCAATTCTACGTTCGGGAGTTCAGCCACACTCCGCGAAATGTCCGCGACCAGTTCCAGATGTCCCAGGTGATACTGGGGCATCGCCTGCTGCCAGCGACAGACCCGCAACACGTCCGGGGAACGCCGCATGCCAAACATGGCCGTCAGTTCCCGTTCCACCAGCCTGCCCAGGTCATCGTCAGACCGATCCAGCACTTCGGGATGCAGGGCCCCGCCGACGAACGTCCGCGTAATCACATGGCCCGGCGGTGCCCGCTGGGGGAACTTCCGGCTCAGGAATGATACCGCGAGGACCTCCCGGCGTTCCACTTCGGGCACCACCAGCCCAAACGCATCCAGGGGATGGTCAAAATCAGATAGGCGGTGCCCGCCGACCACAATCGCCGACGATGCATAGGCAATCTGCCCCAACTGGGTAGCAAGGGCAGGGGCCCAAGGCCCGACGAGCCGGCTGGTAACAGGGGCCGGCGTCGCAATCACAACGGCCGAAAATGGTCCCGCCTCGCGGACGTCACCCGGTTGCGCGGCGGGGTGATTGGGGGTCGCTGTCGGGTGCGCCAGTTGAATGGCGAACTGCCCCGCCGGTGCGCGGCGAATCCCGACCACCGACGCCCCAACCTCGATCGAGTCGATCGCCTGCACGCGCTCCCGCAATGCGTCGAGCAGTTCCGACATACCGTCACGAAACGACACGAACAAGCCATACCGGGCACCACTGGCTTCGCGCGCCGCGGAGGGTTGCCGCCGCTCCCGCAGGGCCGAGCGCAACAGCCCCCCCTGTGCTTCCATGTCCAGAAACCGGGGCAGCGTGGCTCGCAGGCTCAGCTTGGCGGGATCGGCCGTGTAGATGCCCGACACCATCGGCTGAACGATGCGGTCAAACGCCTCGCGCCCCAGACGGCGGACCGCAAACTCCTCCAGCGACTGGTCCGCCAGGCGGGACGGGGCAATGAACGGCTCAAGCAGCAGGCGGAGCTTGCCTCGCCAACTCAACAGCGGAGTCTTCAACATGGGCCAGATGCGGGCCGGAGTGATCAGATTGAACCCATCCGGCGTCGGCGCGGGACGCCCACGATGCAGAATCAGCGAGCGGCGAAACTGGCTGTCTGTGCCAATCAGTCGCTCTCCCAGGCCCAGCCGCAGCGCCAATTGCACGCCCCACGGCTTGTTGGTGATCATCGAATCCGCCCCGGACTCGCAGATATAGTCCCCTGCGCGGAATGTGCCAAACACCCCCCCGGTGCGTGCGCGCTGCTCAAA
>JBGSIP010000506.1:0-2553 GCA_041742495.1 Planctomycetaceae bacterium | reverse complement strand
TCGGCATCGCGTTCGAGAATCTCGAGCGCCACCAGCAGATCAAACTTGGACGTGTCCGATTCGGCCGTGCCAATCAGGAACACCTGGAACGGCGTGAAGTAATGGCTGAGCGTGGACATGCCAGCGCTGATGCGCCCCCGGTGTTGAATCTCGCCAGAGAGAAACTCGACCGCCATCGTCAGCCGGGTTGTGGCGAGCAGTTCGGGATGGACGGACCGCAGGATGTCCTGCATGGGCAAGCCATCCGCCAGCCGTTCGCGAACGGCTTTGAAGAAGTACGCCTGTTCGACGCATTCCTCGCGAGGCAGCCATGCCGTAGACGTCATGTAATCCTCACTTCGATGCGTGCTGCAGCCTCGGTGGAAAAAGTTGAACGCCCTGAGATTGGCCTGATCGCGGCGAAGGTGTACGGACTACTTCCACCCAAAACTCGCCATCACTCGTCCGGGGACGTCGATGTCGCGGTAGGCGGGTTGGTCCAGCAGGCCGGATTGGCTGGAGATCAGGATGCCGGTCTGTTGCTCCGCGGGCAGCGGGTAGCCGTGCGAGCCTTTGACCAGGGTGGCGTCCAGCGGAATGCTGCGCGTGGCTGGGTCGAAGAACAACTCCACCGGGTCATAGCCCGGTTTGCGATGGATGTCGACAGTCCGGGCAAACCCGGGAGCCTGACGATCGTCCAGCCAATAGTAGTAGGCGAACCAGGCCTTTGGACGCGCTAGCAGCACGATCTCTCCACTGCGTTCATGCTTGAGGCCGCGCTCGCGGAGCGCTTCGCCGTGCCAGATCTGCTCCACGCTGGGGTCGCTGGCAAACAGGTCCGCGACGCGGGGGATGTCAGCGGGATCTTTCACGAACACATGCGCAAACTGGTGATCGGCAAGTGCCCAGGCTCGCGAGGCACGTAGATTGAGCAATTCGCCATCGTCGGTCTGGTCAATCGACAACAGGCCAGCCTCCCGCAGCACACGGTTGGGATAACCAACCTGATCCACGGCGTGAATGGGATACTCGCTGGCGACCAGCCACGTGATTTCACCGGGCAGACAGGCCGGGAGTTCATCCAGCAGCTTGCCGAGCATTTCATCGAGTTCACGCACCGCCTGCTGGGCTGCCGGGCTGTCTGGGCCATGCTTCTGTGCGGCATAGTCGAGTTGCGGAATGTAGAGGTAAGAAAACCGGGGCTGCGACTGCCGCGCGGAAACCAGGTAAGAGGCGATGATCCAGTCGGACGAGTTGCGATTGGCCAGCGGGCCCCAGAAGTGTTTCAGCGGAAAGTGGCCCAGCGCGTCGCGCAACTCACCGTACAGCGCTTCGGGCTTGGTGTAGCACCACAGCGATTCACTGCCGTCGGGATTGTGAATCGGGGCGGGCGTGCAGATGAAATCCGCCGACGCCCCTTTGATGAGCAGGGGGAACCAGACGGCCGACGTGAGGGTCGGGTCTTTGCGGCGGAGCAGATCCCAGATCTGCGGTTCCTGCACGGCATCGTTCCACGCCGTCCACATTTCCAGCTTGCCGGTGTCGCGCCAGTAAAACCCGTTGGCAATCACGCCGTGGTCCTGCGGCAGCAGACCGGTCGTCAGGTTGGCCTGTACGGGGCAAGTCACCGCCGGGAAGGAGGGAGTCAGCGTGGCGACATCTCCGCCGGCCACCAGCGACTGCAACCGGGGCATTTGGGCGAGATCGGCACGCCGCAGGCCGGGAATGGACAGTAAAACGGTATAGGCAGGCATGGGCAATCGTGGTCGGCGGAAGGTGAACAAGGTGAGTGCGTCCCAGGCCGACTATCATAGCGATTGACGGCCCGCACCCAAGACTGCCACTCCACCCCCCCCCTATGGCAGCAGACGAACGCATCGGCCGGGCGGAGCGCAGGGACGGACGCCGGACCTTGCCGTCCAAATTGTCGCATGGGTCGGCCGATATGCTTTTCCGAATCGGGTTGGGCGGATAGAGTCTGGGGTCACTTTCCACAGGCTGCCACCGGGTTTGCTCCTGATCTCGCAGTCTGAACGTAAGTTGTTGGCTTGTCAAAGGATCTGTCAACGTGCTGGCGTTGATTCGACAGGGTTTCTCGGGGCTGGTGCTGGGGCTCTGCGCGGTCGCAGGGTCGGGGTGCGACGCGCCTGCGATGTCCTTTAAGACCAGTTCTCGTGTCGAAGCTCTCGCTCCGCAGGCTCGGACGGCCATCATGTCGACCGTGCAGAACCGGTTTGGTTCGCCGGGGGACCTGCGGTGCCCGCCCGAATTGCCCGTCGATCGCGGTGGGTTTTCCGCCACGATCGAGGCGTTTTCTGAGGATCGCAAACAGATCACTGTCTCGTTCGAAACTCCGATTGAGCCGGCCGACATGACCGTTGGCCAGCGGGTCGAGTGGATCGTGGACGAGACCAGTTTCGATGAAGAGCAGCGGAAACTGCCGCTCTCTGCCCATCTGGTCGGGGTGGTCACCAAATCCGATCCGCTCGACCGGGTTGAACTGGCGCTGGATGTTCCTGTTCCCGAATACGTCGAGGCGGGTGGCCTGGTGGTGGTCGATCCCTGCCGCAAACT
>JBGSIP010000505.1:0-1817 GCA_041742495.1 Planctomycetaceae bacterium | reverse complement strand
TCTGCCAGAAGAAATCAAACTGGCTGAGGCTGAACTCGATGCCGCGGCCGCCGCCTTGAAGGTTGCGCAGCACGATGTCGACCTGGCCATCGTGAGGGTTCCCTTTGATGGTCGCCTGTATCGCCTCCCGGTTGTGCCCGGGCAGATGGTTACCGTGGGCGAAATGCTGTTTGAGTATGGTGATCCTCGACAATTGTCGGCCGAGATTCCGCTGGACCGTTCGACCCTCAAGGAAGGGGATCTGATTGATGTCCGGGTTGAAAACGTGACCGTAAAGGCCAAGGTGGAACTGTTTCTGCCGCTGTCCGATGAATACCAGATGCTGCGGGAGGTGCTGGTTTCTCCCGCCATGGCCAAACTGTCGTTCCCGTCGGATGCCAATTTGCAGCCGGGTCAGGCGGTGTTTTCGCCGGTCATTCCCGAGCAGCCCGTGGTGCGGGTGCCCAATGCGGCCGTCAGCAATCTGCCGGCCGGCGGCATTCAGCGTGTGCAGGTGCTGCGGACAGCGCGGGGCGACTTTGTCGTGCGAGATGTCGCAATTCGCTTGCATGCCGCCATCGGTCCAGATGAGACTTATATCTCGGGCGGCTTTCTGCCGGGGGACGAGTTGATCCTGTCATCGTCGATGCCGCTGGTCGATGGCACTCCGCTGAAGCCAAATCAGGTGATGGCGCCCGGAACAACAATGACTCCCGAGGTACGTCAGCCCGGGTTCTGATCCAACGCGCCAAGGGGGCCGCGCGACTTGCGGCCACCGGCCTCTGTGGGCAGCGCGTGAATGAACAGCGGGCAGGCAGGGGTGATGCCACGGCACGCTCCGGAAGGACAGGACGATTGTGTCTGACGGCGAAATTCAGATCGAGTCCTACAAGCTGCTGAACTGCATTGCCACCGGATCGACCAGCCAGGTCTGGGAGGTCACAGAGGGCGATGGCTCGCAGCGGTATGCGATGAAGCTGCTGTTGCCGGAGGCGTTCAAGCAGGCCGTTCACCGCGGGATCATCGCGCACGAAGCCCGCATCTGTAAGGGGCTCGATCATCCCAACATCGTCCGCCTGCACGAATACAAGCGGACAAAGAAGAACGCCTTTTACGTGATGGAGCTGTTTGCAGCTCCCAACATCAAACAACTCCTGCGCAACAATGCCACATCTGTGCAGGCTCGATTGCGCCGCGTGGCCGAGTGCGTGGCGCTCGCCGTGGCCCACATGCACGAAAAGGGCTGGCTGCACCGCGATATCAAGCCGGACAACATTCTGCTGTCCAAGGGTGGGGATGTCAGGCTGATTGACTTTTCGCTGTGTGCCCGCCGCCCGGGTCCCATGGCGAAAATATTCGGCAAGCGAGGCCGCACCATTCAGGGGACGCGGACCTACATCGCTCCCGAGGTGGTGCGCAAGGAGGCACCGGACATCGGCGCGGACGTGTACAGCTTTGGCATCACTTTTTTTGAGATGCTGACCGGTCGCCCCCCGTTCATGGGGGGCACGCCGAACGACTTGCTGGTCAAGCACATCCGCGAAAAACCGCCGAAGCCGTCGGACCTGAATCGCAACGTCAGCCCCGAAGCCGATCAATTGGTGGCCCGGCTGCTGGCCAAGAAGATCAAGGATCGACCGCTGAATTTTGGGGAAGTGCTCGCGGGCATTCGCGGGGCCAAATTCTTCGTCGAGGATCCTGAGGCGCTGGAAAAGCAGCATTCGGCGGCGGCGGCCGAGGCACTCGTCTCCGGAATCGATCAGCGACTCGACAGTCGGGCCGATGCCATTCGGACGCAGGTGCTCGGAGAGCGGGGAAATCCTGGTCGTGCGGCAGCC
>JBGSIP010000504.1:0-4854 GCA_041742495.1 Planctomycetaceae bacterium | reverse complement strand
GACGATTCATCGCTTCCAGTTGCGGATTGAACAGCAGGTCTTGGAACACGTCTTTGATCACCGCATGCACTTGTGTCACATCGGCGTATTCCACCTTCACCGAGCGGGGCGTGCGATCCTTGATCGATGCCGGCAGATCAGTCAGATCGAGAATGCGCAGCACTTCTTCCGCTTCCGCCACCAGTTGATCGGGACCGGAAATGAACAGCGAATTGGTGCGCGTTTCGGGGATGACTTTTAGCGTTTGTGCCGGCAGCAAAGAATTCGTCGGCGCGGGAGCAGGGACAGCGGAACGAGACGAGTAGGAAGAACTCGAATAGGAAGAGCTCGGATATGACGACGCACCAGGCGCAGCCAGCGTCGTGCCAGGGAAAATCTGGGTCAGCATCTGCGCAGCGCTCGTCGCGGTGGCAGCCCGCAAGTACACCACATTCCACCGTGTGCGCGCCTGAGTCCGGCTGATCACCGACTGAGCCATCCGCTCCAGTTCGTCAACCATTTCTTCATCGGCACCGCTGATGATCAGTTCGCCATTCACGATCGTTGCCGCCACGCCCGATGGACGGCTGCCGCCACCGCTCGGTCCGCGCTCGCCTCGTGCCGGGGACTCGAGATCGCTGTCCCCCTCCGCCTGCATGGCCGTCAACAGAAACTCGTCCGACGTCCGGGCTGCGTTCGTAGCGGAACGATCGTCAATTGGTGCCGCCGGCGGAGCATCGGCTGGATTCTCCGGGCTCACGGCGGGCTCGCGATTATCCGATCGCTCTGATCGGGGCCTGACGGTCTCCAGCGGAATGCCGTGAGTGGCTTCCCACAACTGCTTCAGTGAGTCCAGGATTTCCGTCGGATCGCGGCCATCGGTGGAAATGACGCGAACCGGTCCCCGGCCGGAAGGCCCCGCCTGCGGCAACTCGCCCGTTTCGCCCATCTGGGCCAGCAGAGTCTTCACCTGCGCCAACTGCGATGTCGAACCGCGGATCAGCAGGCTTCGCCCGTAGGGATCTGACTGCACAGAGGGTGCGTCGCTTCCTTCCGACAGGAACATCGAATTGATCAGCGAAGCCGCCGTAAACCCATCCAGTGAGTTCAAAGGAATGACGCTCACACTCACAGAACCGCCACGGTTCTCCATCACAGCGATCAGTTCGTCAATTTCACGATGCTGACTGTCTGTTGCATAGACGTGCAGCGCGTCATTGCGTTCGTCGTCGTTGAAGACCACCGTTGGCATCATCGGCCGGAGCGTGTCGACAACTTCGTCAATGTCCGCCTTGGTAATCGTATAGACCTTGAGATACGGTCCCGAGCGGCGGTTCACGTCCCGCTGCTTGCCCGGTCCCAAGTCGACGTCCAGTCGCTCAATCGTTTGACGGACAATCGCCAGATCACTTGGTCGTGCGGTCACCAAGAGAGCATTGGTCCGCTCGTCAATGGCCACACGCGCCTGGGACTGGCTGCCTGATGACGAACCGGAAGGCGGCCGGTCACCCCCGCGGTCACTGCTCCCGCGATCGCCGCCACCGCGTTGCATCATCTCAAAGAACATCTGCCGCGGATCGCCGCCGCTGCTGCTGCGGGAACTGGAACCGCTCGCGGTCGTCTTCTCGACACCCAGCAGGGTGCGGACAATTGGTTCCACGTCCATCGCGTCCACGTGCTGCAGCACGAACGTCTCCACCTGCAGGGCATCCGGACCGTTCAGGTTGGCACCCAGAGCGTAAGCACGCAGGCGTTCGAGATTTCCCGCCAGTCCGGTCAGCAGAACACGGGTCCCGTTCCCCATCGAAACCGCACTCCCCCCCGGGCCAGCAATCTTGTTCAGGTCTTCCGCCAGCTTGTTGGCATCGAGGGGAGCCACGTCGAGCACCATCCGCACCATCTCATTGCGGCCACGCGTCGGCAAATCGCCGGGTTCCACCGTGGGAATCAGCGAGGGCGAGACCCCTGTCGTCAGATTGGCCACGACCAGAAAGCGATCTCGTTTCACCAGCACGAAGCCCCGCTGAACGAGGTAGCCGTTCAGAATGTCCAGTGCCTCTGAGGGCGTGTACTTGTTCGGGTCCAGATAGCTGAAGCTGCCCGGCGGAATGGTTTCCAGATCGAGCGTCAGTCCAGCCAGTTGCGCAAACAGCGTCAGCACATCTTCCCACGGCGCATCCCGAAAGCGGAAGGAGACCGAAGGAACGCCATCGGCGGGAACCTCGGACTTGGCCAAGTCCCAGCCGAAATCGGACACTCCCGTGCCGCGTGGCGGAGTGGCTGGTTCAGGTTTGGCTGCGACCGCTGCGGGCGGTGACTGAGCCGTCGGCGGGGCTGAACCATTCGTCGTCGATGCAGCAGACCCATTCGCGGCGGGAGTCCCCCCGACAGGCGCGCCCAGCATGGCAGTCCATTTGGACCGCTGAGAGTCGGTCAGAATCTCAGTCACCTTGGCGAGCGTTTCTGCCCGTTGTTTTTCTCGCTCTTCGTCGGAAACACGGCCGAAGCTGCGTCTCTGATTGCTCGACTCTTCGAGAATCGCGTCGATTTTCTGCTTCTGATCGTCGCTCAGGCCCAGCTCGGTGATGACCGCCTCGTCCTGGAACGCGCGTGAACCCGCCTGCTGCCGGCCGATTTGCTGCGCCCGCACGAATTGTTCGGGGCTGAGAATCGTTTTGGCTTTGGATTCTGCATCCGAAACCTGTTGCCGCACCGCGGCCGCCATTTCGTCGCGAATGACGGCCCGTTCTTCGTCGGTGCTGGCGGAGCGCATCCGCCCGAACATCTCGGTGAACATTTCGCGATTGGGCTGTGCGGCGGTACCAACCTCGGCGAGCTTGGCCAGTTGATCTTCAGACAGTTTGAGTTCGCTGCGCAGCTCCTCGGACATCAACACGCCGATGATGCCGCCACCAAGCGAAAAGCCGCCCGGGCCCCCTCCGGCACCACCAAATCCGCCGCTGCCAAATCCACCCGGTCCACCCGGACCGCCTCCCGGCCCACCACCGAATCCGCCCCGCTGTGCCCAGGCATTATTGCCCCCGGTCACCAGCGCCAAAACCAGCAGTGTCGAAACCAGCATTCGACGGACGCTGGTCCGCGCTGTCATGGCGCAGGGATGGCAATTCGGGGCCGGAAATTCGGTCGTCCGGTTGTCAGTTGCCATGGAGTCTGGTGTCACGGTGTCAGATCCTGCGATCGTCGGCGGATTGAACATACTGGAAGGTTCTCCCGGGCTCGTCGTTAGAGTTGGCCCGTTGAGTATTCTGTGCTTGCCGTGTTCTCTCATCCCATTGCATCGACGCGTTCTATGCGTTGGCACCCGCTGATTCGTTCGACCCGTCAGATTCGTCAAAACCGGACGGCGTCGGGCCGGCACTGCGCAGAACGGGGGCCCAGAAAAATCGCAGTATACGTATTCAACCCAACGCGTCGGGAGCAGTTTCGGAGACGCCCGTGTTGAATCCGGGAAATATGGGGTATTCAGTCGGATTTCCGAGACACGTCCGGACCGCAGACGGGGCAACGATCATTGCGGACCAGCGAAAATCGATCCAATTGCCATGTCAGGCAGTCCAAATTCAGCAGTTGTCCCCGCGTCGGAACATCAATCCCGGTAATGACTTTCACTGCATCAACAGCCGCCATCGCGGCGATGGTTCCCGAAACGGCCCCCAAGACGGGAAACTGCCGCCGCCAGTGGGCCGGCGACTCCGGCCACAAACACGCCAGGCAAGCCGTCTCGCCCGGAAACACCGTAAGCAGTTGCGCGGTGAAGTTGAACATAGCCGCATCAATCAGCGGCCGGTCGGCGTGAACCGCCGCCGCATTCAGTGCCAGTCGCTCTTCAAACAGCGGTGCCGCGCTGACGACCAGGTCCGCCTGTGGCACCAGTTCGGCCGCCAGCTCGGGAGTGATGTTGGCGGCAATGGGGACCAGTTCCACATGCGGATTGAGGGCCCGCAGTCGCTCCTCCGCCGTCGTCACCCGTGGCTTCCCCAGCGCCGGAGTCGACATGAGAATCTGTCGGTTGAGGTCTGCCGGACAGATATTGCCCGCGTGAGCGAGAATCAGGCGACCGACTCCCGCCGCGGCCAGGTAGCAGGCGACAGTCCCCCCCACCCCTCACAAGCGGGAAATCAACACGGTTGCCGCGCGCAGTTTCTGCTGTCCGGCGGCTCCAATCTGGGGGGACCACAGCTGCCATTCATAGCGCGCTCGCTCCGCCTCGGAGAGTTCGGCAGCGAGGTGGTCCGCCTCGCACGACTCAACCGTGTCTCCGGCCTGATTGGCAAAACTTGGGTCGGGTTCGGGCATCCAGGAGAGTCCTGCTGGGGCTGTTGTCACGCGTCGCTATCCGCCGGCAATCGCGGGCAGCAGAACAACTCGGTCTCCGGCCTGCAACATCATCGAAGAACACTCGCGGTGGGGAATCATGGCACCGTTGCGCGTCACCAGCATGGCGGGAGAAAGCTGACCTGCAGACGCAAAGACAATCCGCTGAAACGAATCACTTTGCGTGGCAGCCACCTGCGCAAGGCCGGCCGACAGAGTCGCTCCCGCGGGGAGTTCCGCCACGATCGACGCCACGGTGGCATGCAGTCGCAACTGGGCATGAAACTCGAAGGTGACATTCACGGTTGTGCCTCGCTGGTCGCAGCCCCCCACGGCAAGTCGCGCAGTGCAGAGGGCGACAGAGTTTGAATGGTGCCATCTTCCAGCACAAAGACCAGATCCGCCAGTGCCAACGCTTCCATCCGGCTGTGGGTGACATGCAGCGTGGTCACACGCGTTGTGCGTTGAATGTCTTTCAGCAGCCCCTGCAGGCTCTCGCGCGTGGTCTCGTCGAGCGAACTGAGTGGTTCGTCCAACAGC
>JBGSIP010000503.1:0-3747 GCA_041742495.1 Planctomycetaceae bacterium | reverse complement strand
GCAGCCCGCACATCATCAGAATGGACAACTGCCCCTTTTTCAGGTGCAGCGACTGGTCCACAGGCCCCATCAGGGCGACCAGTTCCTTGTACACGATCCCGTAGATCTGCTCGCTGGGGCGCAGCGATTTGAGCACCTTTTCGCCGACGGCCTCTTCGGTAATCCGCTTGACGAACGCGTCGGCAATGTCGTAGCTGACATCGGCTTCGAGCAGCGCGCGACGGACCTCCTGCATGGCCTCACGGATGTTGGCTTCCGTGATCCGACCACGCACGATGCGGCCTAAGGCCCCCGTCAGACTCTGTGTGATCGAGTCAAACACCGCGCTAACCTTGAACTGACTGACCGTGCCACTGGACCCCTGCCAGTCGTACCCAGTCAATGAGACCGTTGCAAAAACAGCGTGACGGCGGCCGTTCCACGGGAACAACCGACAACGCCACCCGGAGGTCCGACTGGCGCTTAAGCCAAGCCCAGCGGGGCTCAGCCGAATCTTCCTGACCGGGATGGCTATTTCCCCCCGCTCGCCGGGCGAAGACGCCTCTGCGATCAGGACGCACCGTCAGCGCCCGGGGGAGAAACGACAGAGTCTAATCAGCAATCGCCTCACTCGCAACTGCGGCGCGGCCGGGAAATCGGGACAAGCGACGGTGCACCCAGACGGCCCGACTCAAACGCCAGACCTGCCCGAAAGCTGCGAGATCGCGATCGTCTATCCGGCCCAAACCAGCCCGCAACCCAATCGCCGCAGATTCTGTAAATTTCCCTGAACACCCCTCTTGACAGCCGTAACGATTGTGACAATTCTAAGGGCAGGAGTCATGAGCCCCAAGCTCAGCCCCGGACCTCCCGTCCGCTGCTCCGCGGTCTCTCAGGTCGCTACACGCCTCCCCAACCGCTTTGCCGGCCGTCCTGCCTGCCGAGCAAGGTTTTAACCCCGAGGAGTGTTTCGCGATGACCCGTATTTGCTGCACTGCGTTGAGTCTTACTGCGTTGAGTTTTGCCGCCGCTGCGAAGTCGGTGGCCTCGAGCCTGTGGCGTGACGACGCCGGGTTTGTCCTGTCGTCCGAAGCGGTGCTGGTGAGCACCGTGGCCATTCTGGGTGCGACCGCTGGTTTCTCAGCCGTCTCGCATTCCGTCAACGAAGAACTCGTCGACGTCTCCAAGGCTCTCCGCAGCCTGGATCAAAGCTACACCATCCCCGGTCGCTCAAGCTGCGGAGCCAGCACGGCCGGATCGTGCTTCCGGCAGCAGGATGTCGACGAATCACTGGCTGAGATCGACTTGATCATCGCCGAGCACGAGGCTCATGAGCATGAACACGACCAGGCCGACCGGGACGGCAAGGATGCCGATCGCAACCGCATGACGCCAGACACCGACGATCGCCCGGCCCAGCCGAAGAAGCCCAAAAAGAAGGGGAATCGTCCGCAGGAAGAGTAGGTCACCCCCCGCCTCGCCCCGGAGGCGAGACGGTCTTCAAGAGTCCGCTGCGCTGGAAGCTCCGGCCCCCTTGACGCTCTCGCGGCGTCCTGCCGGACCGATCAATGAACACCGATTGGCGACCACTCTTGAACTCGACGCCCAGGCTCGCTCGCGACGCCTGGGCGTTTTTCATGCGCTGCCGCCAACGCCCGATCCCGCTGGGAATCGGTCTTCCCCTCACGCGGCAAAACTCCGTATTTCACAGGCATGGAACACGCCCTCCATCAGCAAATCAAAGCACTCTTCTCCAAGGACCAAACCGAGGTCCGCTTGGGGTCGTTCCGCATTGACGCCATTCGGGACGGTGAACTGATCGAAATCCAGTGCGCCGCACTCGGGGCCCTGCGGCAGAAAATTCCGATTCTGCTTCGGCAGCATCAGGTGCGGGTCGTGAAGCCGCTGGTTGCGACGAAGATGATTGTCAAGTTTCGGTACGGAAAGGAAGTTTCCCGCCGCCGCAGTCCCGCCAAGGCGGGCTGGCTGCACCTGTTTGACGAACTGGTCTCGTTCGTGCGTGTCTTTCCGTCACCGGGACTGATCCTGGAAGCCCTGCTGATCGACACGGAGGAACACCGCCGCCCCCCGACACGAAAACGACGGCGGCGGCAACACGACACCGTGTTCGCCCGCCACCTCCTCGCCATCCACGACCGCCGGGAATTCCGCACCGCCGATGATCTGGCCGCTCTGTTGCCTGAGGATCTCCCCGTAGAATTCACGTCAGCGGACGTCGCGCAAGCCGGCAGAATCTCGCGCTCACTGGCGCAGAAGGTGCTCTATTGCCTGCGACAGTTGGCCGTGATCGAGCCGGTCGCCCGCAAGCGGCAGGGTTGGATTTATGCGAAGAAAGCCCCGCGGACCGCGGCTGTGATAGAATTGCCAGCGCCGCAGCCGGCGACCGCTCGCAAGACGCGGGTCCGCAAAACGGCGTAGACTCGCCTCACCATGGCAGTTCACAAACCAGACAGGTGCCAACATGCGGAATCTGTGCGACATGGTCCTGCTGTTGCTGCTGCTGGCCGGCTATGGCTGGCTATGGGTGGCGATGGTGAACCGCGCGCACAGCTTTGGCTGGAACTGCACCGTCATGAAAGCCATTCGGCTAGTGCATGACGGCGGGCTGCTGATTGGTGCGCCCGCGTTGGCCTGGTGGTGGCTATGGATTGATCCGGGGCTCATTTCCGGTCAGGGACTGCGGGAAGCTTCGGCGTTTTCCACGCTGATCGCCGCCGTGTGCGGATGCGGCACAGTCGGTCTGGTGCTGCAAGGGCTCTCCAACTGGCAGGCCGAGCGCTGGACAGAATCGGTCACGCACATTCACAGCGTGCTGCAACTGCGCGATGTGGGCGAAACCAAAGCCGCCGGGCCGATTCGACGTGCGCTAATGCGGCTCCCCGGGAATGAAATCTGGACGGTGGAAGTCAACGAGCGCGTGCTGTCGATCCCGCGCGTGCCCGTCAATGCGCCGCCCCTGCGGATTCTGCACTTCAGCGACTTGCATCTCATTCGCGGGATGCCCCGGCCGTTTTACGAGGCGGTGTTCAATCAACTTGCCGCGATGCCCTGTGATCTGGCCATCTTCACGGGGGATCTTGTGGATGTGGTGGATCGTGTGGAGTGGATTCCGGAGTTGTTTGGACGCATTCGCGCACCGATGGGCTGTTTTCATGTGCTGGGGAATCACGACTGGGAATTCGGTTCCCCGGCCGACCAGCGCGCCGCACTGGAGCAAGCGGGCTGGATTGATCTGGCTGGCCGGGTCGATCACCGCTGGTCCTGGAACATTGCCGTGCGGCTGGCAGGTACCGAACGGCCATGGATGGGCGTGCGTCCGCCACTCCCCCCGGCCGACGGCCTGACAATTGTCGGCAGTCACACGCCGGATGAATTTGGCTGGGCCGCCCGCCACGGAGCCGATCTCGTGCTGGCTGGCCACAATCATGGGGGCCAGATTCGCATCCCCGGCTTTGGCCCTGTGTATTCGCCAAGCCTGTACGGCACCCGTTATGCCAGCGGCGTGTTCCGGGCCGGTTCCAGCGTGATGCATGTCAGCCGAGGTCTGGGGTCCCGTGATCCGCTACGCTGGAATTGCCGACCGGAAATGACTCTGCTGACGCTGGTGGGAAGTTCCTTGTCCGTAGCCGAACGCGTGGGAGCCACCGCGCTACAGGGCCAGCCCTTGGCGGTTCGCAATGCCTTTGCCCGAGTCACCATCGACCGTTGACCCCCGGCCGCAACGTGCCTGGCCCCTGCGCTGGCTGG
>JBGSIP010000502.1:0-3052 GCA_041742495.1 Planctomycetaceae bacterium | reverse complement strand
TTCCCCGCGTGTGCCTCTTATCTGCTTGACACCCGCTACGCTTTTGGGAGCCAATATTGACACTTAGCGTGGTTACCGCCGGGTATCAGTGACACCACCGCTCTCTCCGTTAAGAAAGAGGGTGATGAAGTGCGTAATTCTAGCAGCAATACGGTCGTTCGTAAGCCCCGCCCGGACTTCCCGAGATTTCCCCACCAGTAGGCGGCCGGGGGAAAAAAAGATACACGGGCAAGGCAGAAACCGACCCGAAAGGCGAAGCCGCTCTTCTCAAATGACTGGAAGCGAAGAACGACACCTCGCCAGTCGAACTCCGCGAAGCCAATCTGACGGCCGGGCACAACGGGAATTGTGCAACCGATTCCTCGTTGCCAAGCGGACGAATATCGAAATCGGGAAGCTGTCTCCGCGTACCTTTATCGAGTGCAACCGCGCAACAGACCTTCTCATTGACACCTTCGAGGGACTACGTGAAGTACAAAGACCGGAATGAAATGGATGCCATGTCAACTGTGCTGCCAGCGTCCCCGGTCTCCAACAGAAAGGCAAGCATTTGCATTTATCCAATCAGTTCCGGCAGCGGCCGGTGGCCGCCAACCAAGTATTGGGGACGTCCAGACAGGTCATTGAACTGAGTGGTCGCAACATCGATCCCCAGCCGCTGATAGAGAGTGGCGAAGACATCCCGAAAATGCACCGGCCTGGTTTGCGGCTGGTCTCCCCACCGCGTCGTCGAACCGAGAACCTGGCCGGATCGCATTCCACCGCCAGCCACAAGGGCGCTGCAAACACTCGGCCAATGGTCGCGACCAGCATTGGCATTGATTTTTGGGGTGCGGCCAAATTCTCCCCACACGACGACGGCAATGTCCTGCAGAAGACCTCGCTGATCGAGATCCTGAATTAAGGCAGACAATCCCCAATCGAACAAAGGGAGTGTCCCGCGAGCCTCGTTAAACAAATCCTTGTGCCAGTCCCAGTTGTAGTCTCCTTTGAGCATTCTCCCGAAGGGCCAGCGGCAGAAGGCCAATGTGACGCAGCGAGCCCCCGCTTCGATTACTCGCCGGGCCAGCAGAAATTGATCTAGCAGCGTCTTTCCTTCTCGCTCATTGGGATAGCTTCGATCCAGCCCGTAGTGCCTGCGACCTACTAGATCTTCGCGGCTTAAGTCCAGGGCATTGGCCAGCCGCGGTGATTTGAGAACTTCCATTGCCTGTCGGTGAAATTCTTCCACTCCGTCCGACTCCAGATTTTTGTCGACCTGTCGGCGGAATCCGTCAAATCCGTCCAAGAGCGCTCGCCGGTTGGCAAGGCGATCCAGGCCTAGCCCGCCCAGCGTAATGTTTTTGCGATCGACAGCGTTCACTTCGAATCCGGCATGCGCCGCCCCCAGGTAACCCGGCTGGGATGGCGGGGTACGAAGGATGAACCTCGCGTCTGGATCAACGGGCGTTAGGTCAACACAAGGGGGAACCCCGGGTATCCGTACTCCCAGGCGTCGAGACAATACCGATCCTAGAGAGGGCCAGTCGCCGGGAGGAAATCCGGCGACAATGGGCGACGAGTCCATAGCTGGGTGCGACTCCCAACCCGTCGAGCACCAGTGAGTATTGTGGTCGTCTCGGAATCCCGTGAGGGAGCGGATTATTGAGTACTTGTCCGCAATGCTTGCCAGGCGGGGAAGCAGTTCGCAAATGTCGACGCCAGGCACTTTGGTGGCAATCGGCCGAAATTCGCCCCGAATTTCAGCTGGTGCGTCCGGCTTAAGATCAAAGGTATCCAAGTGCGTCGGCCCGCCAGGGAGCAGCACCATGATGATCCCCTTAGCCGGATTGCGAACGCCGCTCGCCGCCTCCGCCTGCAAAATCGCCGGCAATGCCAACCCCCCAAGCGCCAGTGAGCCAATACGCAGACAACTGCGGCGGGATATGTCATTACCAAGACTGGACTCTGAACTGGCGATGTTCAACATGGTTGAACCCTCTCACGACCCCTGAACGCATCAAACATCGTCAATGTATCGGGAGGTCCGCAGACTTGCAACATTTGGTTTGTTTCGTTGGTGGTCGTACTTGTCCTTTCCGTTTGGCTCTTTCGAAGTATCGCGGTGCGACCGAGCGATCTCTCGGCACGTAAGGTTGAAACCACTTCGAACTTGGGCTGGCATTAGCCACGTAAACCCAACGCTGTTGTTGCCGCGATACGCAATTCCAGTAACGTCGGCAGCCCGCGCAGCAGCCAATGCAAAGTAAGCCGAGAACAAAGTAACCCTAAGGCCGCCAGGAAACAAGCCACTTAAAGAGGCATCGAATTGGGACGAAGTCCTCGCGACACTAGGTAAACTGGCGACCTGACGGCGATTCCGAAAAATGCGATATCTACGACGCGTGCCAGTTGTCGAGTGGGTCGAGAGGATACGTCGGACGAGGCAAGCGGCTCCAGCGGAAAGCCGTCAGGTCTGACTGGGTTGTACCAGGAGAATCGATGCGAATCAAATCTCGTCGCCAGCGACTAAAGAACTGGAAGTTGCTGGCGGTCTTGACGATGACGACCTTGGCATCCGCCATGTCGAGCCCCAGGTGCGTGTACAAGACTGGGTGATTGATCGCGAAGCTGCGGTGGTCCAGGAGAGCAAGACGAATATTCCCGATTACAAGCAGTGCTGTCCGGCGCAGATCGCACACTCCGCGGTCGTACAGGTTCAACTCAAATCCCTGCGAGACAGAGGCAACTTCTCCAGTCACTCGTGCCGGACGGTTGAAAATGTGGTCCAATCTCGCACCCACACTGAGTGCGACAGATGCGCCGACTCCCGCGGCAATCGCAGCTTCGAGCGCTTCGCGGTCAACCAGCGGCACGTAAGCCAATCCCGATGGCGGATGGTCGAGCAGGGCTTGGAGGATACATGTCCCATCGCCTGGAGCTCCGCCATATACGGAATCACCCGTATCGGACATGATGATCAGTCCGGCTTCCGCCTCGTTGGCCTGGCGAATGGCATCAGCGGGAGCGACTCGCTCGGAAACCCAGAATTGCTTTCGCAGTCTCCAGGCTC
>JBGSIP010000501.1:0-2993 GCA_041742495.1 Planctomycetaceae bacterium | reverse complement strand
CCGTCGCCGCCGATGACAATTGCCAGCTCGGCATCGTCCCAGCCACACCGATTGGCGCCGTCGCTGGTCACGAAATCGACGAGGGTGATCCCAGGATGATTTTCAATCTGCGGGCGCAGTGCGGCGGCGGCCGCGCGAATTTCGTCTCGCGGGTCTCGCGCCATCACCAACACGCGCACAGGAGCACCGGTCATTGCCACCCAGCCGTCGACTCAAAAGGGATTCAGTTCAGCTAAACACACACTCTCACCGGCTGACGCGTTGACGCGCTCGCCGGTAAAGCACTCACCCCTTGATCCCGTGGCGGGTGGCCGTTCGATCGGCAACCCTGCCGCCGTTGGTCGACGGGGACTCCCCGCGGGAGCAATTCTCAAACCACTGCCCGGTGTCGAGGTGGGGAAATGTTGACGTGTGGATAGTATGTCGGTTGTACGCCACTTGAGAAGGTCCAACCACTCACGACGATGTGCCTGATCCGCCCGACCGCTTACCGTACCTGCACCATGTCCCGAGGCTCCTCCTGTTCCGGGGACGATGCCGCGATGGCTGACTGGCCTCTGACTCGGGCTCCAGTTTGCCTGAACTGCCAGCACGAAGCACCGCAGACCCCTTTGCTCCGGCTCACGTTCTTGGGCCCGGTGTCACGGCGAGGTTGCGGATGAATTACCTGGCCCATGCCGCGTTGCACCTGAACTCTCCCTATGTGGCGGCTGGCACCGCTGTCCCCGACTGGTTGTCCGCCGTCGATCGGCGGGTGCGCGTCACACGCAAGCGGGCGGAACCGCTGCGGGAGACCGACGACTGGCGGACCGCGGCCATCGTGGCGGGGGTGCTGCAGCATCTGGATGACGATCAGTGGTTCCACAATCTACCCACTTTTTATTTGGTGAGTGGCCAGTTGGCGCGGTTGATCAAGGCGGGTTTGGGCGAAGACGACGGTTTCCGGCCGAGCTTCCTGGGGCACATTGCGACCGAAATGCTGCTGGACCGTGTCCTGATGGTGGCCGCCCCGCGACTGCTGGACACCTATTTCGAGGTGCTCGCCACGGTCGATGCGCACTGCATTGAACAGACGGTCAATCAAATGGCGCGGGAACCGACCGATCGACTGGCCATGTTCATCCCCAAATTCATCGAGGTGCGTTTCCTGGCGGACTATCGCGACCTCGACCGCTTTTTGTTTCGCTTGAATCAGGTGCTGCAGCGGGTCAAACTGCCTGCGCTCCCCCCGACGATGGTCGCCATGCTTTCCGACTGCGCCGATGTGGTCGCCGCCAACGCGTGGGAGTTGCTGCCACCCGCCTTTCCACGACTGATGGACGACTACCGCTGACCAGATGCGGGCTGCCAGTTTCTGCGGTCAAGAACCCGTCTCTGGCTGCCCGGCCCCTTGCCCATTTCGACAACCGACAGGAACACCTCATGAAATACGGACTCAATCTGCTGCTGTGGACGTCGACTGTCTCTGAGCAGACCGACCCCTTGCTCGATCAAATTCGCGGCTGGGGCTACGACGGTGTGGAGTTGCCGATCTTTGAATTCGAAACGGCCAAATACGAACGGGTCGGCAAACGGCTGCGTGAATTGCAGTTGGGAGCGACCGCGGTCACCGTGTGCACGCCGGAAGAGAATCCCATTTCACCGGAGCCGGCTCTTCGCATGGCGGGTCTGGAGCGTCTCAAGCGAGCGATCGATTGCGCGGCAGCCGCCGGGGTCACCCACATCGTGGGACCAATTCACTCCGCGCTCGGGCAATTCGTCGGTCGCGGACGCACCACCGAGGAATGGAAGTGGGGCCAGGAAACGCTCGCGAAGGCGGCAGACTACGCCCAAAGTCACAATGTGGTGCTGGTGTTTGAATACCTGAACCGGTTTGAGTGCTATTTTGCCAACTGTGCCGAAGACGCCGCCCGCTTCACACGCGAAGTTGGCCATCCCAATCTCAAGATGATGTACGACACCTTCCATGCCAACATCGAAGAGAAGTGCATCGCGACCGCCATCCATGCCTGCCGGGATCAACTGGTCCACGTGCACATTTCCGAGAACGATCGCAGCACGCCCGGCGAAGGGGGAGTCAACTGGGACGCCACGTTCAAGGCACTCAAGGACGTCGAATATGACGGCTGGCTGATGATCGAAGCGTTTGGCCTGGCGCTGCCAGAACTGGCGGCGGCCACCATGATTTGGCGGCGCATGTTCCCGACCGAAGAACATCTCGCCACCAAGGGCCTGGCCTTCATGAAGACCCGCTGGGAGGGGTGATTCCCCCCGGACAGCAGTGCATCAATCACCTGGGGCAGACTTGCCGTGAGCCTGCTCCCCGAAACGGTGGCTCTTGGGCAGCCACAAAAACAACAGGCACCTGCGGGAACTTCCCGGAGGTGCCTGTTGGCTTCATTCACATTCGTCTTCAGCGAGCCGATCGGCGACTACTGGCGATCGTTGCGACGCGGGCTGATACGAATGCCCGATCCAGGTCGCTTGTCGTTCGCATCGGCGGCAGGAGCTGATACGGCGGGCACAGCGGGAGCTTTCGCGGAGGGCAGTTTCTTGCCCCACGAGTCGAACGTCATCGTCGCCTGCTCGGGCTTCCAGTTGGCATCGCCGGCTGCTTCCGCGTGCTCGTCTGCGGGCATGGGAATTGCAATGTGCGATGCGGGGACCACACCGTCGCCACTGGGAGCCGGCAGCACGATTGGCAGCCGTGCCGGGGCGTTGGCATCCGCGGGGGCTGGCAGATTTCGCAGCGGATCAGAACTGCCAACGGTCGGCGTTCGGGAGGCCGGTGCCTGCACCGACGGCGGCAGAACGGGCTGCTGAGCCTGACGGATCGACGGCGGTACGGGAATCGCAGGAGCAGCAGCAATCACCGGAGCCACTGGTGCCGGCACGACCGCCACCGGACGAGCAACCGCAGCCGGTGCGGCAACTGCCTGTGCAGAGCGAGGCGGATTGACGGCCGGCGGAGCAGACACATTCACGGCCACACG